>JAYUPO010000242.1:0-10568 GCA_043760085.1 Burkholderiales bacterium | reverse complement strand
GCGGCGCTCACGGCCGGGTGGGCTTTGAAACGCTGCATCACGCCAGCCTGAATGCGTTCCCACATCCAGGCCTGGTCCTGGCTGCGGCGCCGGCTGGCGAGCTGGCCGTTGGCGGTTTGCAGGGCACGAAACTGCGTCACGGCCTGCCAGAACTGCGGCAGCCCGCTGCCCTTCAAGGCGCTGAGTTGCAGCACCTGGGGGTGCCAAAGCGAATCGTCATGTGCCGCGTGCTCACCCCGGCCATGAAAGCCGAACAGGCGCAGCGCGCTGGTGATCTGCGCGCGCGCCCGCGTCGCCGCGGCTTCGTCGATGTCGGCCTTGTTGATCACCACCAGGTCGGCCAGCTCCATCACGCCTTTCTTGATCGCCTGCAAGTCATCTCCAGCGTTAGGCAGTTGCAGCAGCACGAACATGTCGGTCATGCCGGCCACCGCCGTTTCGCTTTGGCCCACGCCCACGGTTTCAACGATCACCACGTCAAAGCCCGCGGCTTCGCACATCAGCAAGGCCTCGCGCGTCATTTCGGCCACGCCGCCCAAAGTGCCGCTGGCCGGGCTGGGGCGGATGAAGGCGCGCTCATCAACGCTCAGGCGTTCCATGCGCGTCTTGTCGCCCAGGATCGAGCCGCCGGAAACCGATGAAGACGCGTCCACCGCCAGCACCGCCACGCGGTGGCCTTGTTCGATGAGATACAGGCCCAGGCCTTCGATGAAGGTGCTTTTGCCCACGCCCGGCACGCCGCTGATGCCCAGGCGCAGCGCGTGGCCGGTGTGCGGCAGCACGGCGTTGAGCAACGCATCGGCGCGCACGCGATGGTCAGCGCGCGTGGATTCGAGCAGCGTGATCGCCTTGGCCAGCGCGCGGCGCTGGGCCAACCCGGGCGGGCCGGTCAACGGCCCCAGCAAGGCTTGATCGCCCGGCCACATCTCAGGCTGCCTGGGCTTTCTTGATCTGTTCCAACACGTCCTTCGCGCTCACCGGTATCGGCGTGCCCGGCCCGTAAATGCCTTTCACGCCGGCTTGGTAGAGAAACTCGTAGTCCTGCTGCGGCACCACGCCGCCGACGAAGACGATGATGTCCGCTGCACCCTGGCGTTTGAGTTCTTCGATGATGGCCGGCACGAGGGTCTTGTGGCCCGCGGCCAGGGTGCTCACGCCCACGGCATGCACGTCGTTCTCGATCGCCTGGCGGGCGCATTCCTCGGGGGTCTGGAACAGCGGGCCGATGTCCACGTCAAAGCCCAGGTCGGCGAAGGCCGTGGCCACCACCTTGGCACCGCGGTCGTGGCCGTCCTGGCCGAGCTTGGCGATCATCACCCGCGGGCGGCGGCCTTGCGCCACGCCAAATTCGGCGATCTCGGCTTGCAGTTTTTCCCAGCCCTCGGCACTGTCATACGCAGCGGCATACACACCGGTCACCTTTTGAATGTCGGCGCGGTGGCGCCCGTAGATTTTTTCCAGCGCATCGCTCACCTCGCCCACGGTGGCGCGGGCGCGCATGGCTTCGATGCTCAGCGCCAGCAGGTTGCCCTGGCCGCTGTGGGCGGCGTCGGTCAGCGCGGCCAGCGCAGCCTGCACGCGCGGGGCATCGCGCTCGGCTCGTATCTTCTTCAGCCGCGCAATCTGGCCTTCACGCACCTTGTGGTTATCAACCTCGCGGATGTCCACCGCATCGTGGCTCGTGAGCTTGTACTTGTTCACGCCGACGATCACGTCCTTGCCGGCGTCGATGCGGGCCTGTTTCTCGGCCGCGCTGGCCTCGATCTTCAGCTTGGCCCAGCCCGAATCAACGCACTTCGTCATGCCGCCCTGGGCCTGCACTTCTTCGATGATCACCCAGGCCGCCGCGGCCATTTGCGCGGTGAGTGACTCCATCATGTAACTTCCCGCCCACGGGTCCACCACGCTGGTGATGTGCGTTTCTTCCTGGATGATGAGCTGCGTGTTGCGCGCGATGCGCGAGCTGAACTCGGTGGGCAGGGCCAGGGCTTCGTCGAAGCTGTTGGTGTGCAGGCTTTGCGTGCCACCGAACACCGCGGCCATGGCTTCAACCGTGGTGCGCACGATGTTGTTGTACGGATCTTGCTCGGCCAGGCTCCAGCCCGAGGTCTGGCAATGCGTGCGCAGCATCAGGCTCTTCGCGCTCTTGGCGTTGAAGCCTTTCATGATGCGGGCCCAGAGCAAACGCGCCGCGCGCATCTTGGCAATTTCAAGATAGAAATTCATGCCGACGGCCCAGAAGAAGCTCAGGCGGCCGGCGAATTCATCCACGTCCAGGTTCTTGGTCAGGGCGGTTTTCACGTACTCCATGCCGTCGGCCAGGGTGAAGGCCAATTCGAGCGCCTGGTTGGCGCCGGCCTCTTGCATGTGATAGCCGCTGATGCTGATGGAATTGAACTTCGGCATGTTGCGCGCCGTGTATTCGATGATGTCGGCCACGATGCGCATGCTCGGCGCGGGCGGGTAGATGTAGGTGTTGCGAACCATGAACTCCTTGAGGACGTCGTTCTGGATCGTTCCGCTCAACTGGTTCTGTGCCACGCCCTGTTCTTCGGCCGCCACCACGTAGCCGGCCAACACCGGCAGCACGGCGCCGTTCATGGTCATGCTCACGCTCACCTTGTCCAAGGCAATGCCGTCGAACAGGATCTTCATGTCCTCCACGCTGTCGATCGCCACGCCGGCCTTGCCCACGTCGCCGGTGACGCGGGGGTGATCGCTGTCGTAGCCGCGGTGGGTGGCCAGGTCGAAGGCCACGCTCACGCCCTGGCCACCGGCGGCCAGCGCCTGGCGGTAGAAAGCGTTGCTGTCTTCGGCGGTGGAAAAGCCGGCGTACTGGCGGATCGTCCACGGCCGCACCGCGTACATGGTGGCCTGCGGGCCGCGCACATAGGGCTCGAAGCCGGGCAGTGTGTCGGTGTGGGCCAAGCCGACCACATCGGCCGCGGTGTACAGCGGCTTGACGCTCAACCCTTCGGGCGTGCGCCAATTCAGCGCCGCCACGTCACCACCGGGGGCAGACTTGGCAGCCGCCTTGAGCCATTGCGCCAGCGTGGCGGCGGTGAATTCGGGGTCTGTGCTCATGGCCGGTGATGAAGGTTTGTTGGACGCTTGTTGGCGCGCCAGGATTATGCATAATTATAAATTCAAAACCAAGCGCGGCTCGCGTTCTGAGCGACCACCGCGACCACCGCGATCCACCTTTGGCCCCCGCAAAGCCCGCCACCGCTGCCAACCCCTTGGCCCCACGCGCCCTGTACCAAGAGGTCGCCGAGCGGGTGCGCCAGCTCATCTTCAACCGCACGCTGGAGCCCGGCGCCTGGATCGACGAGCTGGCGCTGTGCGCCGAGTTCGGCATCAGCCGCACGCCGCTGCGCGAAGCGCTGAAGGTGCTGGCCGCAGAAGGCCTGGTGACCATGAAGGTGCGGCGCGGCGCGTACGTCACTGAGATGTCGGCCGACGACGTGGCCCAGGTCTATCACCTTCTGGCCTTGCTGGAAAGCGACGCCGCGGGTGTGGTGGCGCGCACCGCCACGCCGGCGCAGCGCACCGAACTGCGCGAGTTGCACGACAAGCTGGAAAAGCGCGCGCGCCAGCGCGAGGCCTTCTTCGCCGCCAACGAGGAATTTCACTTCGCCCTGCTGCGCATGGCCGGCAACCGCTGGCGCACGCAGGTGGTGGCTGACCTGCGCAAGATGATGAAGCTCAACCGCCACCATTCGTTGTTCAAGCAAGGGCGGCTGGCCGAATCACTGGCCGAGCATCGCGCCTTGATGGCTGCATTGGAAGCAGGCAACGCCAAAGCGGCCACAGCCTTGATGCGGGCGCACTTTGAAAGCGGCCTGGAGGCGGCGGCATGACGGCTGTGATGACCCATCCGGTGCCTGATCGCCACGGCAGCAACCTGTACAGCGACGACGCTGAGTTCAACGCGCTGTTAAGTCTGTATCTGCCCGCCGACTTACACGCGCACCTGCAACCGCACCTGCTGCGCCTGGGCGCCTTGGCCGGCGGTGTGCTCGATGAACTGGCACACAGCGCCGACCAACACCCGCCCACGCTCGAGCCGCGCAGCCGCACCGGGCTAGATGTGCAACGCATCGTCAAGCACCCGGCGTACGTGGAAATGGAACGCCTGGCGTTCGGCGAATTTGGCCTGGCCGCGCTGTCGCATCGCGGTGGCGTGCTGGGCTGGCCCGCGCCGATGCCGCCGGCGGCCAAGTACGCGCTGAGTTACCTCTTTGTGCAGGCCGAGTTCGGGTTGTGCTGCCCGCTGTCGATGACCGATTCGCTGACCCGCACGCTGCGCAAGTTCGGCGCACCGGCTTTGGTGGAAAAGTACTTCGATGCGTTAACCACGCAAGATATCGACGCCCTGGCCCAGGGTGCGATGTTCATGACCGAGCAGGCCGGCGGGTCGGATGTAGGCGCCACCACCACGCGCGCCGTTGCCGCAGGTTCCGGCGAGTACCACTTGCATGGCGACAAATGGTTCTGCTCCAACCCCGACGCCGCGCTGGCCATGGTGCTGGCGCGCATCGATGGCGCCGCGGCCGGCCTGGGCGGCGTGTCGCTGTTCCTGCTGCCGCGCGTGCTTGACGACGGCACGGCCAACCGCTTTCGCATCTTGCGGTTAAAGAACAAACTCGGCAGCCGCTCCATGGCCAGCGGCGAGATCCGACTCGAAGGCGCGCTGGCCTACCTGGTGGGCGAGCCGGGGCGCGGCTTTCAGCAAATGGCCGACATGGTGAACCACTCGCGCTTGTCCAACGGCATGCGTGCCGCCGGCCTGATGCGCCGGGCCTGCACCGAAGCCCTGTTCGTGGCGCGTGAACGCCAGGCCTTCGGCAAGCGGCTGATCGACATGCCGCTGATGCAACGCCAGTTGCTCAAGATCATGCTGCCCACCGAACAGGCGCGCTGCATGATGTTCCAGGCCGCGCAGGCGCTGCAGCGCAGCGATGCCGGTGGTGAAGATGCCGCCGGCGCCTATGCACTGACCCGTTTGCTCACGCCGCTGATCAAGTTCCGCGCCTGCCGCGATGCGCGCAAGGTCACGGGCGACGCGATGGAAGTGCGCGGTGGCTGCGGCTACATCGAGGAATGGGCCGACCCGCGCCTGCTGCGCGACGCCCACCTGGGCTCGATTTGGGAAGGCACCAGCAACATCGTGGCGCTCGATGTGCTGCGCGCCATTCGCCGCGACGCCGCGCTGCCCGCCTGGCAGGCTCATGTGCAGGGCTTGCTCGCGCGCTCGACCCTGGCACCCGCTGCGCGCCCAGTGTTCGACGCCGCGCTGCAGCGTTGTGCGCGCCTGGCCGCACAGCTCGCCGCCACGCCCGGCGCGAGCGACCCAGCCGCACGGCAACTGGCCAGCGCCATGTACCACGTCACCACCGCTTGTGGCCTGGCCTGGGAGGCCGGGCAGATCGGCTCAGCACCCCGCATGCTGCTGGCGCAGGCGGTGTTGAAGTACCGTGCGCTGCCGCGCGACCCGATGCAGTTGGACGCGGCGCCCACCTGGCTGGCGCAAGCGCTCGGGCTGGCAAGCCCACCCGCGCCCGCGGCACTGGACCAGATCAACCTCTTTCAGGAATAGAGACTGCCCATGAATCGCCGCCAAGCCCTCGCCCTGTTGCTCGCCACCACCGCGGCGCCGTCGCTGCATGCGGGAGACTTTCCCAGCCGCGCCGTCAGCCTGATCATCCCGTTCCCGCCCGGCGGCCCCACCGATGTGCTGGGGCGCAAGTTCGCCGAAGCGCTGCGCCCCGTGCTGGGCCAGCAGGTGGTGGTTGAAAACCGCGGCGGCGCGGGCGGCAACATCGGGGCGGAAGCCTTGCTGCGCGCCGCGCCCGACGGCTACACCGTCATGCTCGGCACGCCCGGGCCGCTGGCCATCAATGTCAGCCTGTACCGCAAGATCGGCTACGACCCGCTGAAAAGCTTTGCCCCGGTGGCGATGGTGGGGCAGGTGCCCAACATCCTGGTCGTGAACCCCGAGGTGCCGGCGCGCACGGTGCAAGAGCTGGTTGCGCATGGCCGCGCCAACCCGGGCAAGCTGAGCTATGCGTCATCGGGCAACGGTGCGTCGTCGCACCTGGCCGGCGTGCTGTTCAACAACCTGGCCGGCACTGACTTTGCGCACATTCCGTACAAGGGCACCGGCCCGGCACTCACCGATCTGTTAGGTGGCCAGATCGCGATGACCTTCACCGATTTGTTGACCGCGCTGCCGCACATCAAGAGCGGCAAGCTGCGCGCCCTGGGCGTGACCAGCAGGCTGCGCTCGTCGGCCCTGCCCGAGCTGCCCACCGTGGCCGAACAGGGTTTGGCGGGTTTTGATGTATCGGCCTTCTTCGGCATCGTTGCACCCGCGGGCACGCCGCGCGAGGTGGTCGAGCGCTTGAACAAGGCCTTCGTCGATGTGCTGGCCACCCCGGACATGAAGGCCTGGCTGCTCGCGCAAGGCTTCGAAGCCGCGCGCGACACCGGCGTGGAGCAGATGGCCGCATTCCTGGCGGCTGAAGTGCCGCGCTGGCGCGCCATCGTGCAAAAGTCGGGCGCGCAGGCGGATTGACAAGAGCCCCAAGGCCGGCCGCCCCCCGAGGGGATCAAGGAAAGTGGCAAAGCCACATTTCCTTGAGGCGCTCAGTCAGCTTTCCTGTTCAGTTGCAGGTTAAGCGTCACCGCGGCGCGGCCGGGGTTGGTCCACATCCAGCAATATTCCTGCGCGCTTTTGGGCACAAAGCTGCCGCTGGCCACCACGGCCGCGGCCAGGCGGTTGGCGTAGATCACTTCCTTGCCCACGTGGTGGTGGATGTTGAAGGCCAGCGCTGCCGAGCCGCTGAACTGCCAGGCCACGGTCATGCCGGCATTCAGCACCACGCAGGCTTCGGCGTGGTGGCCCGGCGGCATCGACACGGCGTGCTCGAACCGGCCCTGCGGATCCCATTGCACAGGCAACATCACGCCAGCGGCGGGGGCTGTGGTGCTCAGGGCCCAAAGCAGCGCGGCGGCCAGGGGCTGGCCGCCGCGCTGCAGTGAGCGCCGATTACTTGGTGATGGTGACGGTTGACTCGGTGGCATTGCCCGCATTGTCCACTGCACGCACCCTGATGTTATGCGGGCCTGCGGGCACCTTGCGCAGGTTCCAGTTCGCGCTATAGGGTGCCGAGGTGTCGCGCACCAACAGCGCACCGTCGACATAGAACTCCACCGCCTGGACGCCCGAGGCGTCGCTGGCCGTGGCGCTGATGCTCACCATGCGGCCACCCACGTTGGCGCCGTTGACCGGGCTGGTGATGGCCAGCGTGGGCGGCGTTGCGTCGCTGTAAATCACCACGGCGCCATGGGCCATGCTGCTTGCACCACCGGCACCGCTGTCTGCCGCGGTGGCATCGAAGCCATAGGTGGCGTTTGTCGCAGAAGATGGCGTGTAAACCTGCAACGTGGTGCTGGCCGTGGCACCGGCCGCAATGGCCAGGCTGCCGGCCGCCAGGCTGGCGCTGAACCCGCCCGGCATGGCATGGCTCAGGTTGAAGGTGGAGGTGCCGCAGCCGCTGGAATTCTGGTTCGTCACGCTCAGGCTGTAGGCCACGCTGGCGCCCGCCGAGGCGTTCTTGGAGGCCGGCGCCAGTGCCACGACCGGCGCGCCCGGTGTGCAGGTGCTGCCACCGCCACCACCGCCGCCGACCGCCACATTCACCGTGGCCACGCTGCCCGAAATGCCTTGCAGGCTGACCGAGATGCCGTTGCCGGCGTCGCTGAAGCTTTGGCCCACCGCCAGGTTTTGCAGCAAATAGGTCTTGGCTGGCAAGGTGCCCGTGGAGCGGTGCACGCTCAGGGTGTTCTGGAAGACGGCGGGCAGCGTGGTCGCATCCTGCCCCACGGCCTGGCGCAGGCTGATGTAGTACTTTTCGGCGGTGTCGGGCTTGTTGATGCGCAGCACCTGCGGCGTGCTGGCGCTGGCGTATTCCAAAGCGGTCAGCGCGTATGAGCCGCCGACCGTCACGTCCACCACGCCGCCGGCGGGCAGCCAGCCGGCCATCACCACGTTGGCGCCGTTGTGGCCGACCATCGCCGCGCCGCCCATCGGGTCTGAGCCATCGCCGTATTCCGAGGTGGGCGTGGCGGCATGGTGCAGCGACAGGTTGTGCCCCAGCTCATGCGAATAGATGCCCGTTGCGCTGCAAGCCGCGATCCACGATTGCTTCCCAGGCATGTAGGCCAGGCCCGACCAGCCGCAGGTGGTGCCGCCCGGCAGCACATAGCTGACGCGCGAAAACAGCGCCGGGTCGACGCCGGCGGCGCGCGCCGCGTTGTCGGCGGCAGCGCCCCAACCCGAGTAGTCGCACGTACCGCCGCTGACGTAGGGAATGTTGAACGGCCCCACCGCCTGCCCCGTGAAGCTGACCAGGCCGCGGCTGGATTGCTGGTAGTTGGTGTTCACCGTGGCGCCCGTGGTGCCGAAGATGCGGTTGGACACATCGGCCGCGCTGCAACTGAGCGCCCTGTCCGAAAAGTTAACCAGGATGGCCAAGGTCTTCTGGCTGCCTTGCACCACCGTGGTGGCGGCCACGGTGCCGCCGGTGGCGGTGGTGGTGGCACCCGCGGCCACCACCTGCGCGCGGCGCTTGTCGCGCACGATCAGGCGGCCATCGATCTGCGTGGCACCCACGTTGAGCTGCTTGCCTGCCCAGCCCAGCATGTCGCGCGTCGAGCCCGTGGCGTCGGCCATGTGCAGCTCGTAGCGTGCGCCGTTGGCCACTTGCAGAAAGAACTTCTGCTGCGTGATGCCGCGGGCGAAATCATCGCCCACCGCGGCGAACGCGGCACCCTGGATCTGCACTTCCTGCTCCATGTGCACCTGGGCTGCGGCCGGCAATTTGGCGCGCAACTCATCGGGCAACAGGCGCAGCGCCGCCAACTTCGGGTTGCGGTCAAGCAGGCGCAGCAAGCGTTCTTGGCGCTGCGCAGCCAACTGCACCAGTTGGCGCAAGCGCGCCTCGCGCACCGCGGGCGGAGCGTTTTCCCATTGGCGCAGGCCGTTGAGCAATTGGTCGTTCGAGGCCACCACTTGCTGGTCTGCGGTGAGGTCTTCACCCACGTGGGTGGCGTGTGCCGGCAGCCAGCCGGCGCCCAGGCCCAAGGCCAGGCAAAGGGGCAAGGCGCGGAAAAGTTGCGCCTTCGAAGAAAAAGAATGCGTCATCGCAGTAACCTCGGGACTGAGCGGCTGTCTGTGTGTTCGGGCCGGCTGGCCGAACGCTTGGCGTGCGCGGCCGCCTCAAGGGCTGGCCGCAGTGGGTAGCAGGCTGTCGCCTGGCACTGAAGCCAGTGTTACCGCGCAAGGGACGCGTCGGGTAACGGCTGGTAAGCGCAGGGCGGAGCCATTCGGCCCGCACAGGCCGGCGTTGATCCGGCGTGTGAGCGCCGCTCCAACCACGCTGGAGCCGGCTCTACCTGGGTGTACGCAATCCCTAGAACCCGCATTCGGGCGCATGGCAGCCATAGGGCCGCCGTGGCAGCGGCCGCTGCCGGCACCGGCACCAGCACAGGGCCGTGACCGTTACAAACTCCTCACGTTTGCACGGCCCACGTGTGGCGCTGTGCATGGGCACCGCGGCTTACTTCGTGTTTCGGAAGTAGCCGTGGCTTAACCGCCCACTGCATCAACGTCGGCGTCAGCGCCTTCAGCGCACGCTCAGCCGCGGCGTGGCACCGGCTGCCAGGGCCTTGACTTCACCGATCTGCGCCGCCGCGGCAAAACCATGGCGGCCGAAGATGGCCAGCACCTCGGCCAATGCTGCCGGGCTGCACGACACCAGCAACCCGCCGCTGGTTTGCGGGTCGCTCAGCAAGGCCTGGTCAACCGCGGCAAAGCCGTTGGCCAGGGCCACTTCAGCGCCATAAGCGGCCCAGTTGCGCGCCGACGCACCCGTGACCATGCCGCTGGCCGCCAGCTCGCGCACGCGCGGCAGCAGCGGCACGCGGGCCCAGTCGATCACCACTTCGCACTTGGCGCCACGCGCCAACTCCAGCGTGTGGCCGGCCAGGCCGAAGCCGGTGATGTCGGTCAGCGCATGCACGCCGTCAAGTGCCGCCAGCTCGGGCCCTGGCGTGTTGAGCTTGGTGGCATTGGCGATCATCTGCGCGTAGCCCTCGGCGTCGAGCGCGTCTTTCTTCAGCGCGGCCGAAAGAATGCCCACGCCCAGCGGCTTGCCCAGCACCAGCACATCGCCCGGTTTGGCGTCGGCGTTGCGCTTCACGCGCTTGGGGTGGATCAGGCCCAGCGCCACCAGGCCGTAGATGGGTTCCACCGAATCGATGGTGTGGCCGCCGGCGATGGGGATGCCGGCCTCGCGGCAGATCGATTCGCCGCCTTGCAGGATCAAACCGATGGTTTCAGTGGACAGCACGCCGAACGGCAT
Source organism: Burkholderiales bacterium (assembly GCA_043760085.1). Classification (GTDB taxonomy): domain Bacteria; phylum Pseudomonadota; class Gammaproteobacteria; order Burkholderiales; family Burkholderiaceae_C; genus Rubrivivax. The sequence continues at coordinate 141 of JAYUPO010000242.1, read as the reverse complement.
GCCCACCAGCGCCAGCGCCATGATCGGCGTGCCGCCCATGGCGTAGACATCGCTGATGGCGTTGGTGGCGGCGATGCGGCCAAAGTCGAACGGGTCGTCGACGATCGGCATGAAGAAGTCGGTGGTGGCGATCAGCGCCTG
>JAYUPO010000241.1:0-10596 GCA_043760085.1 Burkholderiales bacterium | reverse complement strand
CTGGTGGCTTTTGTCGGCTTGGTCGCGCCGCACCTGGCGCGCCGGCTGTTTGCCGGCAGCCAGCGCCAGCACCTGCTGGCCAGCGCCGCACTGGGCGGCGCGCTGTTGTTGGCCGCCGACGTGGCGGCGCGGCTGCTGCTGGCGCCGCGCGAATTGCCCGTGGGCGTGCTCACGGCCTTTCTGGGCGGGCTGTACTTGTTGTGGGCCTTGAAGGGCAGGGCTGACGAATGAGCCCCGCCCGGCCGCCCGAAGGGGCTCGCGCCGCAGTGCGCAGCACGAAGGCAATCCAATGACCCCCATGCTGAGCGCTGAGCGCCTGACCGTGCACCTCGGCCAGCGGCCCGTGCTGCATGGCTTGAGCGCCGAATTCGGCCGTGGCTGGACGGCGGTGGTGGGCCCCAACGGCGCGGGCAAATCAACCCTGTTGCGTGCCCTGGCGGGCCTGTTGCCCGTGCAAAGCGGCGAAGTCTTGCTGGCCGGCCAGCCGCTGCATGGCCAACCCGCCACGCACCGTGCGCGCCGCCTGGCCTGGCTGGCGCAGCAGGGGCCGGAGCACACCGAGATGACGGTGCGTGACCTGGTGGCCCTGGGCCGCCTGCCGCACCTGGGCCTGTGGGGCGCGGCCACGGCACTTGACGAAGCCGCGGTGCAGCAGGCCATGCAGGCCACCGAGTGCGCGGCCTGGGGCCAGCGCAGCGTGGCCGCGTTGTCGGGCGGCGAGCGCCAGCGCGTGCTGCTCGCCCGCGCCCTGGCGGTGCAGGCTGAAGTGCTGCTGCTGGACGAGCCCACCACCCACCTCGACCCGCCGCACCAGGTGGCCGTGGTGCAACTGTTGCGGCAACTCGGCCGCGCGCACTGTGTGGTGAGCGTGTTGCACGACATCAACCTGGCTTTGCAGGCCGATGCCTTGCTGGTGTTGCAAGCCGGCCGCGCGCTGGCGCAGGGGCCGGTGACGCAGGCCGGCGTGCGCCAGGCGGTGGAAGCGGTGTTTGAAGGCGCCTTGCGCCTGGTGGCGCTGGCTGGTGGCTACGTCGCTGTGCCAGTGATCTCAAACGTTGATAAAGCAGGCGGCAACCACTGAAGCACGGCGCGCGCCGTGTCGATCGGCTTTTCAAACGGGATCAGGTGCGAGCCCTCGACCCAGCTGATGCGCGCTGCGCAGAGCCGGCGCACCGTGCCCAGGCCCGCCATGCGGCCCTCGGGCGACTGCGTGCCGCCGATGTAGGCCACCGGGCAGCGCGGCGGGTGGCTGCGCAGCAAGGCGCCCAGGTGGTGCGGCAGGGTGTTGTACAGCCGCGTTTCCACCTCGCGCGAAAAGCTTAAACGCGCGCGACCGGCGTGCACTTCAAGGCCGGCGCGCAGGTAGTCTTGCAGCACCTCGGGGTGGAAGCGCGCGAACAACGACTTGCCGCTGAAGTGGGCCCGCGCGGCGTCCAGGTTGTCCCATTCGTTGCGCCGCCGGTGCGACACCTTGGCCGGCGAGTAGCGGCCGATCAAGCCGGTGGCCTTGCCCACGCGAACGACTTGCGCGCGCCAGCCGGCAATCAGCGGTGAATCGATCAACACCACGCTGGCCGCCAGCTCGGGCCGCCGGCACGCCAGCAGCAGGCTGAGGAAGCCGCCGAGCGAATGCCCCACCAGGTGCGCCTGGCGGCCGGCGCGGTGGGCTTCGACGAATTGCGCCAGCTGGTCGCGCAAATGCGGCCAGTTGCTGCTCACCGGGAAACGCGGGTCATGGCCGAATTTTTCGATCGCCTGCACCTCGTAGCCGGCGCCGCGCCAGTGCTCGAACAACAGGCGGTACGAGCCGGCGGGAAAGCCGTTGGCGTGCGAGAAGACGATCAGCGGGCGCGGGGGTTCGTTCCTGGAGGGTTTCATTCCTGTGCAGCCACATGTTTGAGCTGGTACAACGCTGCCAGCGCCTCGCGCGGGCTCAAGGTGTCGGGCTCGATGCGGGCCAGCGCCTGCTGCACGCGGCTGGGTTCCGGCGTGCTCGCCGGGGCTGCGGCGGCGAACAAATCCACCTGCGCTTGTTGGGCCTGCACTTGAGCCTCCAGCGCTTCAAGCGTGGCGCGGGCCTGGCGCACCAGCACGGCGGGCATGCCGGCCAGGCGGGCCACCTGCACGCCGTAGCTGCGGCTGGCCGGGCCGGGTTGAATCTCATGCAGGAACACGATGCCGCCGGCACTTTCGGCCGCGCTGACATGCACGTTCACCGCGCCGGCGTGGCGCGCGGCGAACTCGGTGAGTTCGAAATAATGCGTGGCGAACAGCGTGAAGCTCTTGTTGCGCTCGTGCAGGTGGCTGGCAATGGCGCCGGCCAGGGCCAGGCCGTCGAAGGTGCTGGTGCCGCGGCCGATCTCGTCCATCAACACCAGGCTGTGTTCGGTGGCGCCGTGGATGATGGCCGCGGCCTCGGTCATTTCGAGCATGAAGGTGGACTGCGCATTGGCCAGATCGTCTGCCGCGCCGATGCGGGTGTGGATGGCGTCGATCGGCCCCAGCCGGCAGGCCGCCGCGGGCACATAGGAACCCATGGCCGCTAACAGCACGATGAGTGCCACCTGGCGCATGTAGGTGCTCTTGCCGCCCATGTTCGGCCCGGTGATCACCTGCATGCGGGTGCGCGCATCCAGCCGCGTGGGGTTGGCAATGAACTCGCCGGCGCTGGTTTGCGCCAGGCGCATTTCCACCACCGGGTGGCGCCCGCCATCAATTTCGATGCAGAGCTGCGGCACGAACTGCGGGCGGCACCAGTTCAGCGTGGCCGCGCGTTCGGCCAGCGTGGCCAGCGCGTCGAGCGTGGCCAGTGCGTTGGCCAGTTGGCGCAAGGGTTCGAGGTGCCGCTGCAATGCGTCGAGCAGTTCCTCATACAGCGCCTTCTCACGCGCCAGCGAACGTTCCTGCGCCGACAAGGCCTTGTCTTCAAACGCCTTCAGCTCGGGGGTGATGTAGCGCTCGGCGTTCTTCAGTGTCTGGCGGCGCTGGTAATCAGCCGGCACCTTGTCCAGGCCAGAGGCGGTGACTTCGATGTAGAAGCCGTGCACCTTGTTGTATTGCACGCGCAGGTTGTTGATGCCGGTGCGCGCGCGTTCGCGCAGTTCCAGGTCGACCAGGAACGCATCGCAATTGCTGGCAATGGCGCGCAGCTCGTCGAGCTCGAAATCCACGCCGCCGGCGATCACGTCGCCATCGCGCAACTGCACGCCGGGTTCTTCGGCGATGGCCTGCAAGGCATCGTGCACGGCAGCGTCAAGCCGCAAGCCGGTGCGGCATTGCTCCAGCAACGAGCCCGCGGCCGGCACGGTGGCCAGCAGCGCCGGCAGCCGCGTCAAGGTGTGGCGCAGGCCGGCCAGTTCGCGCGGGCGCACCTGGCGCAAGGCGATGCGCGAGGTGCTGCGTTCCACGTCACTCACCTCGCGCAAGGCCTGGCGCAAGTCATCAAAGCCCGCGGCCAGCAAGTGCCGGATGGCTTCATGCCGGCTGCTGGCCACGCTGCGCTCGCGCTGCGGCTGGGCTAACCATTGACGCAACCTGCGGCTGCCCATGCCGGTGCGGCAGGTGTCGAGCACCGACAGCAGCGTGGGGCTGCTTTCACCGCGCAGGGTTTGCGTGAGTTCCAGGTTGCGGTGGGTGGCCGGGCTCAGATCAAGCAGCTCGTCGCTGCGCGGCACTTGCAATGTGTTCACGTGGCGCAGCGCCTGGCCTTGCGTGTGCTCGGCAAAGCTCAGCAGGGCGGCCGCGGCGCCGTGCGCAGCGCTCAAGCCCTGGGCATTGAACGCGGCCAGCGACGCCACCTGAAGTTGATCGAGCAATTTGCGCTGGCCCAGCGCCGCATCAAACTGCCAGGCCGGGCGCGGTGTGCGCGCCGCGCGCAGTTGCGCGGCGGCTTCAGGCAGGGCTGCGCCGGCGTCGAACAGCAGCTCGGCCGGGTCCAGCCGCGCCAGCCAGGCGGGCAGTTCACGTTCGCTGCATTGTGTGAGGCCCAGCGTGCCGCTACTCAGGCCCAGCCAGGCCAGGCCCCAGACTGCGCGTTCGCGGTGCAACGCCAGCAGCAGGGTATCGGCGCGTTCGGCGAGCAACTCGCTGTCGGTCACCGTGCCGGGGGTAACGACTCGTGTAACTTTGCGCTCCACCGGCCCCTTGGCTGTGGCCACGTCGCCCACCTGCTCAGCAATGGCCACGGCCTGGCCGAGCTTGATCAGCCGTGCCAAGTAGGCCTCGAGCGCGTGCGCCGGCACCCCGGCCATCACCACCGGCTCGCCCGCACTCTGGCCGCGCGCGGTGAGGGTGATGTCGAGCAGCGCATTGGCGCGGCGCGCGTCGTCGAAGAAGACCTCGTAGAAGTCGCCCATGCGGAAGAACACCAACGTTTCAGGGAACTCTGCCTTGATGCGCAGATACTGCTGCATGACGGGCGTGTGGCCTGCAAGATCGGCGCTCACGACACCGCCACTGCCCGCCGCGCCGTTTGCGCTGCCTGCTTGCATGCTGTGCCCCGGCGCCTGGTCAGCCGGCGGCTTGGTCTGTCTTGCGCACGCGCAGCGGCTTGCGCGGCGCGGCGGCCTGCAGCGCCTGCAGCACCGCTTCTTCAGCCGTGGCTTCGGTCACCACGGTGTCGGGCTTGGCTTCTTGCTTGACGCTGGTGTAGGGCGCCAGCATCTGCACCAGTTGCCCATAGATCTTGGGGCTGCCGGCCACCACTTCATGGCGATGCAGAAAGTCGGCCTCGCCGGTGAAGTTGCCGATCAGGCCACCGGCTTCGGTGATGAGCAATGAGCCCGCGGCCATGTCCCACACCTGCAGGCCGGTTTCAAAAAATCCGTCGTACCAGCCGGCGGCCACATAGCACAGGTCGAGTGCGGCCGCGCCCGGGCGGCGCACGCCGGCGCAGGCCTGCATCACGGCTTCAAACACCTTCAGGTAGCGCTGGAAATCGTCGCCCTTGCGGAACGGAAAGCCGGTACCGATCAGCGCCTGGTCCAGCCGCGTGCGCTTGCCCACGCGCAAACGGCGGTCGTTCAGGAACGCGCCGCGGCCCTTGCTGGCGTAGAACATGTCGTTGCGCGCCGGGTCGTAGACCACGGCTTGCTGCATCACGCCGCGCAGCGACAGGGCTATGGACACGGCATAGGTGGGCAGGCCGTGGATGAAGTTGGTGGTGCCATCGAGCGGGTCGATGATCCACTGGAACTCGCTGTTCCTGGCGCCGTGCGCGCTGCCGGATTCTTCGGCCAGGATGCCGTGTGCGGGGAAGGATTCGAGCAGCACTTCAATGATGGCGCGTTCGGCCGCCTGATCGACTTCGGTGACGAAGTCGTTGATGCCTTTGGCGGTGACCTGCAGCCGGTCGACATCGAGCGCGGCGCGGTTGATGATCGAGCCCGCGGCGCGCGCGGCCTTGATGGCGATATTGAGCGTGGGGTGCAGGGATTGCGACATGGCTTGGGCAGGGCAGCGGCAGGGCAGCAGTTTTGGGAAAGAGCGCAACACTGACAATGCCAGCGCGGAATTCGCGAGTTTACCGGCCATGCCCTTGCGCGACACCCATCCCAGCGCCACCCGCTTCGTGCTGGTGAGCACCAGCCACGCCGGCAACGTGGGTGCAGCGGCGCGGGCGATGAAGGTGATGGGCTTCACCGATCTGGTCTTGGTGAACCCACGTTTCGCCGACGTGTTGTGCCACGAGGAAGCCGTGGCCATGGCCAGCGGCGCGGCCGACGTGCTGGCTCGCGCGCGCGTGGTGAGCACGCTGGCCACCGCGCTCGAAGGCATGCAGCACGTGTGCGCCACGGCCATGACGCCGCGCGACTTTGGCCCGCCCACCCACGCGCCGCGCGCGCACTTCACCGCGCTGGCCAGCACGGTGCAAAGCGTGGCATTCGTGTTCGGCTCCGAGCGTTTCGGGCTGGCCAACGAAAACGTCTACCGCTGCCATGTGGCGCTGAGCATTCCCACCGCGCCGGGTTACGGCTCGCTGAACCTGGCGCAAGCGGTGCAGATCGTGGCCTATGAATGGCGCCAGGCCCTGGGTGGCTTCGACGTGGTGGCGCGCACCGCTGATCCGGATTTGGCGGACGCCGCCGCCGTACAAGGCTTGCTCGACCATTGGCGCGATGCGCTGCAAGACATCGGCTATCTCAACCCGGCGGCGCCGAAGAAATTGCTGCCACGCCTGAACCAACTGGCCAACCGTTTGCAGCTCAGCACCGAAGAGGTTCACATCCTTCGCGGCGTGGCCCGCGCCATGGCGAAGAAGGCTTGATGGGCCCAGGTCAGCAAGGGCCAAGCCCCACGCATACACTGACCAGCCGCCCTTGAATACGCCTCACCATGTTTGAACGCCTGCGCGAAGATATTGCCTGCATCCGCGAGCGCGACCCCGCCGCGCGCTCCACGTTTGAAGTGCTGACCTGCTACCCCGGCCTGCACGCACTGGTGTTGCACCGCTGGGCGCATGCCGCCTGGGGCGGCGGCTTCAAATGGCTGGGGCGCTTCGTCTCGCACCTGTCGCGCTTCTTCACCGGCATCGAAATCCACCCCGGCGCCAGCATCGGGCGGCGCGTGTTCATCGACCACGGCATGGGCGTGGTGATCGGCGAGACGGCCGAGGTGGGCGATGAATGCACCATCTACCAAGGCGTCACGCTGGGCGGCACCTCGCTGGGCAAGGGCATCAAGCGCCACCCCACCTTGGGGCGTGGCGTGATCGTCAGCGCCGGGGCCCAGGTGCTGGGCGGCTTCACGGTGGGCGACGGTGCGCGCGTAGGCTCGAACGCGGTGCTGATGCAGCCGGTGCCGGCTGGCGCCACGGCGGTGGGCATTCCGGCGCGCATCGTGCAGAAGTCGGCCGATGCCGCGCGCGAAGAGGCCGCAGCAAAGATGGGTTTTTCGGCCTACGGCGTGACCAATGGCGACGACCCGGTGGCCCAGGCCATGCGTGGGCTGATCGACAGCGCCAGCGGCCATGAGCACCAGATTGCGTTGCTGTGGCAGGCGATCGAGACGCTGTCTTCGGGGGCGCGCGAACTGCCCAAGAGCGAATGCGTGCCGCAGGACGCTCACCGCATTGAGCAGTTTGATGCTGAGGGCTTGAACCGACTCGTCAAATAACGTCAATCGTTAATGACACCGCGCCGATGAATCATGCGCTCGGCGCTTTCAGTGCCGATTTGGGCCTGAACGCCTTGCACAGCGCCGGGTCGGTTTCGAGGTAAGGCCCACCGATCAGGTCGACACAGTACGGCACAGCGGCAAAGATGCCGTGCACCGGCGGCGTGGCTTGCGGCAGGCCTTGCAGGGTTTCGGCAATCGCCTTGGGCTGGCCGGGCAGGTTGATGATCAGCGCGCCGCCGCGGATCACCGCCACCTGGCGGCTCAGGATGGCCGTGGGCACGAAGTTCAGGCTGATGGCGCGCATCTGCTCGCCAAAGCCGGGCATCACCTTGTGCGCCACCGCCAGCGTGGCCTCGGGCGTCACATCGCGCGGCGCCGGGCCGGTGCCGCCGGTGGTGAGCACCAGGTGGCAACGGGTTTGATCGACCAGTTCGATCAGCGTGGCGCTGATGCCGGCTTGCTCATCGGGGATCAGCCTTGTAGCCCAGGTGATGGGGTTGCGCACGCAGCGTTGCAACCAATCCTGCAAGGCCGGAATGCCTTGGTCGGCGTAGACGCCGGCCGAGGCGCGGTCGCTGATGGAGACCAGGCCGATGCGCACAGGGTCTAACGAGGTCATGCGTCTTCTTCTGTTGAATCCGGGGTGAGATCGGTGTCGAGCTGCGCGGCCACGGCAGCGGCAACCTGCGGTCGCAGTGTCTGGAACAGCTCGCGCGTGCTGCGCGGGTTGCGCCGCTCGATGGGCAGCGCGGCGTCGCGCCGCGCGGCACGCACCAGGCTGCGCAGGTGCTGTGCGTCGACATCGGCATGCCCGGCCAGCCAGCGCGTCAGCGCTTCATCATCAGCCAGCAAGGCGTCGCGCCAGCGCTCGGTTTCGTGCAGCACCAGGGTTTCGCGCGCGCTGCCCAGTTTGGACGCCGCCACCGCCTCGCGCAAGGGTTCGGCATCCACGTTGCGCATCAGCTTGCCCACGTATTGCAACTGGCGCCGCCGCCCTTCATGGCTGCGGGTGCGGCGGTACTGCTCAATCGCGTCACGCAGGCCTTCGGGCAGTTCCAGCCTGGCCAAGCGTTGATCCGACAACTCGGACATTGCCAGCCCCAGGGCCTGCAAGTCGTGCGACTGCTGCTTCAGGCGCGTTTTGCTCGGGCCGGCCGGCGCGCTGGCCGGGGCGGCGGCTTCAATCTCGTCAGGGTAGGTGGGCATGCGTGGCTATCATAGACGTGCGCTCATTCAGGGCGTTGTGCCACCCACCCACCCGGGGCTCGCAAGGGCCCGACCACCCATGCCCGAAACCCGTGCCGCCCCTGGCTTTGCTTACCCGCGCGAGCAATTCCAGCAGATCGTTGAAGACACCCTGGCGCTGGCCAAACAACTGGGTGCAGGCGACGCGGCGGCCGAGGCCTCGGAAGGTGTCGGGCTGTCGGTATCCGTGCGCAAGGGCGAGCTGGAAAACGTGGAGCGCAACCGTGACAAGTCGCTCGGTGTGACGGTCTATCTGGGCCAACGCCGTGGCAACGCGAGCACTTCGGACTTTTCACGCGCCGCGCTGGAGCAAACGGTGAAGGCGGCGTACGACATTGCCCGCTTCACCGCCGAAGACCCAGCTGCCGGCCTGCCGGATGCGCAAGACCTGGCCACGGCGCAGGAAGTGGCGCGCGAGTTGCAGCTCTTCTTCCCGTGGGACATCGACGCCAGTGCGGCGGCCGAGCTGGCGCGGCGTTGCGAAGACGCGGCGCTGCGCACCAGCAAGCTCATCACCAACAGCGAAGGTGCGGGCGTGTCGGCGCAGCAGTCGCACTTCTGGGCCGGCAACAGCCAGGGCTTTCGTGGTGGCTATGCCAGTTCGCGCCATTACCTGTCGGTCTCACCCATCGCCGGGCGCGGTAACGGCATGCAGCGCGATGCCTGGTACACCAGCATGCGTTCGCCGGGCGAACTGGCCGGCCCGGAAGAAGTGGGCCGATATGCCGCCGAGCGCGCGTTGTCGCGCCTGAAGCCGCGTAAGCAAGCCACGGCCGAAGTGCCGGTGTTGTTTGAAGCACCCGTGGCCGCCGGCCTGTTGGGGGCCTATGTGCAGGCCACCAGCGGAGGCTCGCTGTACCGCAAGGCCAGCTTCTTGCTCGACAGCCTGGGCAAGCAGGCCTGGGCCGAGCACATCGATATCGACGAAGACCCGTTCATCCTGCGCGGCAAGGGCAGCGCGCCGTTCGACGATGAAGGCGTGCGCACGCAAGCGCGCCGCCTGGTGCAAAAGGGCGTGGTGCGCAGCTACTTTCTGTCCACCTATTCGGCGCGCAAGCTGAACATGCGCACCACGGGCCATGCCGGCGGCTCGCAAAACCTGGCACTCACCAGCCGCTTGACGCGACCGGCCGATGACCTTGATGTGATGCTCAAGCGGCTGGGCCGCGGCCTGTTCGTCACCGAACTCATGGGCCAGGGCGTGAACTACGTGACCGGCGACTATTCGCGCGGCGCTGCGGGGTTTTGGGTCGAGGACGGCCAGATCGCGTACCCCGTGCAGGAGGTGACGATCGCCGGCACCTTGCCGCAAATGTTGAAGGACGTGGTGGCCGTGGGTGCCGACACCTACACCTCGGGCAACAAGACGACCGGCTCGGTACTGGTGGCGCGCATGAAGATGGCGGGCAGTTGAGGCTGCGCGCAATGTGTCGCGCGCGTTCTGGTTGACCGGGTTTCGCGCGGGAAAACCCGCCTCGGGCACCCATGGGCGAATCCTAGAATTCGCCGCGTTTGAACCCCCTACTTCGATTGCAGGAGACTCTAAATGGAACGTCGTTCATTTGTCCGCAGCGCAGGCATTGCGGGCGTGCTGGCTGCCGGCACGGCACCGGCCATCGTGCATGCCCAGGCGAGCCTTCGCTGGCGCCTGACCTCCAGCTTCCCCAAGTCGCTGGACACGCTGTTTGGTGTGTCGGATGTGTTCGCCAAAAAGGTCAGCGACATGACCGGTGGCAAGTTCCAGATCTCCACGCACGCTGCCGGCGAAATCGTGCCGGCCTTTGGCACAGTTGACGCGCTGCAGGCCGGCACGGTGGAAATGGCCAATACCGCGCCGTACTACTACTTCGGCAAGGACCCAACTTTCGCGCTGGGCTGCGCCATTCCATTCGGCCTGAACAGCCGCCAGATGACGGCCTGGATGTATGAAGGTAATGGCCTGAAGTTGATGCGCGACTTTTACCGCCAGTACAACATCATCAGCTTCCCCATGGGCAACACCGGTGCGCAAATGGGCGGCTGGTGGCGTAAGGAAATCAAGTCGCTGGCTGATGTGAAAGGTGTGAAGTTCCGCACCGGCGGCTTCAGCGGCAAGGTGTTCGAGCGCATCGGTGGCGTGGCCGCCAACATTCCGGGCGGTGAGATCTACGCCGCCCTCGAAAAAGGCACGATCGACGCCGCCGAGTGGGTGGGCCCGTACGACGACCAGAAGCTCGGCTTCAACAAGGTCGCCAA
>JAYUPO010000240.1:0-3975 GCA_043760085.1 Burkholderiales bacterium | reverse complement strand
AGTCGGGCTGCCCGGGTTGCAGGCGCTGCTGCACATGCTGGGCAAATTCCGCGGCGCCGGCAAAGCCTTCCGAGAGCAGGCGGCGCGAACGCAGCAGCCAGGCCAGCGCGTCGCGCACGGCGTCTTCGTCGTCCACCAGGTAGACGGTGGGCAGGCCCAGGTGGGGAGCGGGCGAAGTGGGGCTCACGTTGTGGCGGGGTCGCCCGCAGTGGGTGGGGCAGCGAGCGTAAACCGAAACTCGGTGCCCACCGTGCGCCCGGGTGGGGGCGAGGCAAAGGTCAGGTCGCCGCCGTGCTGCTCCACCACCGTGCGGCACAGGCTCAGGCCCAGGCCCATGCCTTCGGCGCGGGTGGTGAAGAACGGCGTGAACAGGCGCGCGGCCACCTCGGCGCTGATGCCCGGGCCGTTGTCGATGACGCTGAAGGCGACCCAGCGCGCATGCGCCTGGCGCACGCGCAGGGTGAGCACGCGCTGGCCGGGTTCGAGCGGCTCCATCGCCTGGATGGCGTTGCGCGCCAGGTTGATCAGCACCTGCTCGATCATCGTGCGGTCGCACCACACCACGGCCGCTGCGGCGGGCAGATCCAGCTCGATCTGCGTGCCGCTCTTGCGTGCCTGCATGCGCACCAGGGGCAAGGCGGCATCGAGCAGCGCGGCCGTATCCAGCGCCTCGCGCGACTGCTCGCGCCGGCGCACGAAGTCGTGCACGCTCTTGATCACCCGCCCGGCACGGTCGGCCTGCTCGCAGATGCGCTGCAGGCCCTGGCGCATCAGGGCCTGCGCGTCGGGTTCATCAGCCATGTTGAGTGAACCGCTGGCATAACTGGCAATCGCGGCCAGCGGTTGGTTCAGCTCGTGGCTGAGCAGCGACGCCATCTCGCCCACCGTGGCCAGCCGCGCCGTGGCTTGCAGCTTTTCTTGCTGCTGGCGTGCCAGCTCTTCCATGCGGCGCTGGTGGCTGATGTCGAGCGCCGCGCTCATCCAGCCGGTGTGCCGGCCCTGGCCATCGACCAGCGGGGCCTCGTAAATCATGACCGGAAAGCGCTCGCCGCCCAGGCGCATGAACAGGGTTTCAAAACCCTCGCGCGCGGCCACCTGGCCGGCCACCGGGGGCGTCAGGCGGTGCGCCTGGCGGCGTTGGTATTCGGCGGCCAGCTCGCTCGGCCAATAGGGCGGCTGGGCCTGGCCGAGCAGGGCTTCAGGGGCAAAGCCGACCATGGCGCAAAAGGCCGGGTTGACGTAGGTGATGCGCCCGGCCAGGTCGCGCGCACGCAAGCCCGTGCTGAGCGAGTCTTCCATCGCCTTGCGAAAGGCCAGGGCCTCGGCCAGTTGGCGTTCCGCCCGCGAGCGCATGCGCACGTCGCGCGCCAGCACGATGACCAGCCCGAACAAGGCCAGCGACAGCCCCAGCACCAGCGCCGTGGTCAGGTTGGGCACCAGGCTGGGCCGCCCGGCAGCGCTGTTCACGCGCAGTTGCAGGCCGGCACCGGGCAGGTCGACCAGGCGCTCGGCCCGGTATACACCGGCGCCGCGTGGCAGGCCGGCGCGCGCCAGGCGCGAACCGTCAGCCTCGACGAAGCTGAACTCGAACGCGCGCGAGCGTTCACGTGACAGCACGCTTTCAAGCAGCGCTTGCAGGCTGAAGGTGGCGACCAGAAAGCCTTCTTCGCGGCCGTCGCTGAGCACCGGGATGCACAGGTCCATCACCTCCAGGCCCTGGCCACCGAGCATGGGCACGAAGAAGCTGCGCGAATACGCCGGCGAGGCATGGCGGCGCGCGTCTGCGCAGGCTTGGGTGGTCTCGACTTCCAGGTCCTGGCGGCGCAGGCGCCCGAACAGCGCGCCGTGTTGCGCGGAGTCTTGCGCGTCGGCGATCTCCATCGTGTTTTCGCGCCGCTCCAGGCGCAGCACGGCACGTTGTTGGCGCAGGATCTGCGTGGCCTCTTCACGCCAGCGCAACGGCGCGGGCTGCTGCCACATCAAGCCCTGCAGGCCCTGCAGGTTGCGCGCCAGCTCACCTTTCACATCGCCCACGGTTTCCAGCGCCAGGCTTTCGGTTTCGTCTTGCAGCCGGGTGGCTTCCTGGTTGATGGTCAGCACCAGCAGCAACGATTGCGCCACCAGCAGCAGCGCCACCAGCGCGGCCCACAGCAGCAGGCGGCGCCAGCGCCAGCCGGGCGGCGCGGGGGTAGGCTCGGCATGGGCAGCGGGCATGCACCGAGTATTCCGCCTGGCAGCATGGCGCCGCTACGCAATAACGCGCAGGCGCCGGGCGTGACTAAAATTCGCGCCCCTTCTCGCCCTTTCTCGCCCGTTTCTGCCCTCTGCGCCTTCAGCCAGTTCGCCTTGGCAGGGCGCCCTTCATCTTGCAAAGGCCCGGCCCATGCCCAGCACTGAACAACAACGCGCAGAGCTGCGCCGCGCGGCGCTCGACTATCACGAGTTCCCCACCCCGGGCAAGGTGGCCATCATGGCGACCAAGCAGTTGGTCAACCAGCACGACCTGGCCTTGGCGTATTCGCCGGGCGTGGCCGCGGCGTGCGAGGAAATCGTGGCCGACCCGGCCAATGCCTTTCGCTACACCTCGCGCGGCAACCTGGTGGCCGTGGTGACCAACGGCACCGCGGTGCTCGGCCTGGGCGACATCGGCCCGCTGGCAGCCAAGCCGGTGATGGAAGGCAAGGGCGTGCTGTTCAAGAAGTTCGCCGGCATTGATGTCTTCGACCTCGAAATCGACGAAAAGAACCTCGACAAGCTGATCGACATCATCGCTGCGCTGGAGCCCACCTTCGGCGGCATCAACCTCGAAGACATCAAGGCGCCGGATTGCTTCTACGTCGAGCGCCAGTTGCGCCAGCGCATGAAGATCCCGGTGTTCCACGATGACCAGCACGGCACGGCGATCGTGGTCGGTGCGGCGGTGCTGAATGCACTCAAGGTGGCCGGCAAGAGCATGGCCGAGGTCAAGCTCGTGGCCTCGGGCGCGGGCGCGGCGGCGCTGGCCTGCCTGGGGCTGCTGGTCAAGCTCGGGCTGCCGCGCGAAAACATCTGGGTGACTGACCTGGCCGGCGTGGTCTACGAAGGCCGCACGGAATTGATGGACGCCGACAAGATCGTGTTCAGCCAGAAGACCAATGCGCGCACGTTGGCCGAGGTGATGGCCGGGGCCGACATCTTTCTCGGCCTGTCGGCCGGCGGCGTACTCAAGCCGGAGATGGTGGCAGCGATGGCGGCACGCCCGATCATCCTGGCGCTGGCCAACCCCACGCCCGAAATCACCCCCGAAGAAGTGAAGGCCGTGCGCGGCGATGCGCTGATGGCCACCGGCCGCACCGATTACCCGAACCAGGTCAACAACGTCCTGTGCTTTCCGTACATCTTCCGCGGCGCGCTCGACTGTGGCGCCACCACCATCACCGAGGCCATGGAAATTGCCGCGGTGCATGCGATTGCCGAACTGGCCCAGGCCGAACAAAGCGAGGTGGTGGCCGCGGCCTATGTGGGCGCGGAACTCAGCTTCGGGCCGGAATACCTCATCCCCAAGCCGTTCGACCCGCGCTTGATGATGAAGATCGCGCCGGCCGTGGCCGCTGCGGCGGCGGCATCGGGCGTGGCTGCGCGGCCGATCGCCGACATGCAGGCCTACCGCGAAAAGCTGCAAACCTTCGTCTACGCCTCGGGCACGACGATGAAGCCGATCTTCAACCTGGCCAAGCGTGCCTTGGCCAAGCGCGTGGTCTATGCCGAAGGCGAAGAAGAACGCGTGCTGCGTGCGGTGCAGGTGGTGTGCGACGAAGGCCTGGCCCGGCCAACATTGATCGGCCGCCCGGACGTGATTGCCGCGCGCGTTGAAAAGTTCGGCCTGCGCCTGGCGCTGGGGCGCGACTTCGATGTCGTCAACACCGACCATGACGAGCGCTACCACGACTTCTGGCAAACCTACCACCGCATGATGGAGCGCCAGGGTGTGACGGC
>JAYUPO010000239.1:0-3976 GCA_043760085.1 Burkholderiales bacterium | reverse complement strand
TGCATTCACGCTCGTTCAGGTAGACGATGTTGCCGTGGCCATCACCCAGCACTTGAATCTCGATGTGACGCGGATCTTCAACAAACTTCTCGATGAACGAGCGTGAATGCAGCATCCAGCGCCGGCACCAGAAGGTGATCGAGGAAGCGCCATCGCCCTTCATCAGCGAGGCCACGCGCCGCGCCATGGGCGAGCAGGCCGTGGCGCTGGCCCGCGCTGTGAATTACCAGAGTGCCGGCACGGTGGAGTTCGTGGTCGGCAAGGAACAGAGCTTTTACTTTCTGGAGATGAACACGCGCTTGCAGGTGGAACACCCGGTCACCGAATGCATCACCGGGCTCGATTTGGTGGAGCTGATGATCCGCGTGGCCGCTGGTGATGCCTTGCCGTTTGCACAAAGTGATGTCAAACGTCAGGGCTGGGCGATGGAGTGCCGCATCAACGCCGAAGACCCGTTTCGCGGCTTCCTGCCCTCCACGGGCCGCCTGGTGCGCTACCTGCCGCCACCCACCACCATGGAAGCGGCCTTGCCCATGCCCGTGGCGGGCGGCGTTCGGGTGGACACCGGTGTGGTCGAAGGGGGTGAGATACCGATGTTCTACGACTCGATGATCGCCAAGCTGATCGTGCACGGCAGTGACCGCAACGACGCCATTGCCCGCATGCGCGAGGCGCTCAACGGCTTCGTCATCCGCGGCGTGGCGAGCAACATCCCCTTCCAGTCAGCCCTGTTGGCGCACCCGAAGTTCGTGGCGGGCGACTTCAACACCGGCTTCATCGCCGAGCATTTCAAGGCCGGCTTTCGCGCCGAAGACGTGCCGCATGACGACCCCGACTTCCTGGTGGCCCTGGCCGCGGCCGTGCACCGCGCCTACCTCGAACGCGGCGCGCGCATCAGCGGCCAGTTGCCGGGCCATGGCGTGCAGATTGGCGACGACTTCGTGGTCGTGGTCAAAGGCGTTGGCGGCCAGCACCAATACCGTGAAGTCAAGGTGCTGGCCAATGGCGCCTTGCGTGTGCTGCTCGGCGGCAAGACCTACGCCATCGCCAGCGATTGGCGCTTTGGCGATGTGCGCACCAGCGGCACCTGCAATGGCCAGCCGTTCACCGCGCAGGGCGACAGGCTGGGCCTGTGGACGCGCCTGGCGCACAACGGCCTGCGCATCGAAACCATGGTGCTGGCGCCGCGCACCGCTGAACTGATGAAGCTGATGCCGCACAAGGCGCCGCCCGACACGAGCAAACTGCTGCTGTCACCCATGCCCGGGCTGCTGGCTGACCTGTGCGTCAAGCCCGGCCAGAAGGTGGTGGCCGGCGAGCGCCTGGCATTGATCGAGGCCATGAAGATGGAAAACATCCTCAGCGCCGTGCAAGACGGCGTGGTCAAGGAGCTGCTGGCCGCCAAGGGCGAGAGCCTGGCCGTCGATCAACCCATCCTGAGCTTCCAATGAAACCCTTCAAGATCCTGGGCGTGCAGCAAATTGCCATCGGCGGCCTGGACAAGCAACGTTTGAAATCACTGTGGGTCGATATGCTCGGCCTGAGCGTGAAGAGCACGTTCGTCAGCGAGCGTGAGAACGTGGACGAAGACATCTGCGCGCTGGGGCAGGGCGTGCATGCGGTCGAGGTCGACCTGATGCAGCCGATTGACCCCGAGAAGAAGCCCGCCGTTCACACCACGCCGCTGAATCATGTGGGGCTGTGGGTCGATGACCTGGCCGCAGCGGTGAAGTGGATGAGCGAGCACGGTGTGCGCTTCGCCCCCGGTGGCATTCGCAAGGGCGCAGCGGGGCATGACATCTGCTTCATCCACCCGAAGGGGAACGAAGAATTCCCGCTGGGTGGCGAGGGCGTGTTGATTGAGTTGGTGCAGGCACCGCCTGAAGTGGTGGCGGCGCTGGGTTGAGCCATCTGCGCATTTGGCTGGCCGCAGCGGCAGCTGCGCGGCGACCCAGGGCGTCGGGCGGCCGGCTACGCTCATGCCCGGGGCAGAGCCCCGAGCGTTCGCCAGGCACAAACAGTCCACTGGACTGTTTGTGTCCGGGCTCACTCCTCCGTCGGCCTGGCGGCCTCTTCCTCCTCCTTCTTTACTTTGCTACGCCGGCCACCCAACACCCTCGGCCGGCACCCATGTTGGCGCGGGTAACGTTCGAAAAGAGCTGCTGCCGAAGGATCAGGACGGTGGGGTGTGCTGCGTAGCGAAGTAAAGGGGGAGGAGGAGGCCGCCAGGCCGACGACGGAGGACATGAGCGCAGCAGCACGCCCCGCCGGCCTGATCCCGCTAGAACGCAGCCAAGTGCCGACCTGAACTCCAGGTGACGCCAGTGCTTCAGGCCGAAATGGCAAACACCGCCACCGCCTCACCCTTCCCCTTGAACGGCACCAGTCCCAACGCCTTTGCTGACACACCAACACCCAGCGCCGCGCGCGTTGCGCCATCGATCAAGATGCCGTGTTGCGCCACCTTGGTGTGCGCCTCAAGCCGCGCAGCCAGGTTCACCGTGCCGCCGATGCAGGTGTAGGTGGCGCGCTCTTGCGTGCCGGTGTAGCCGGCCACGACCTCGCCGCTGGCAATGCCGATGCCGATGCGCAAACCGGCCTTGCCGGCGGCCTGGCGTTCCAGGCTGAACTGTTCAACCATGGCGGCCATTTCGAGTGCGGCGTTGACGGCGCTGCCCGGCGCATCGGCCAGCGGCGCGGGTGCGCCGAAGATGGCCATCAGCCCGTCGCCGAGCATCTGGTTGACCACGCCGCCGTGGCTGTTGATGGCGTCGAACATCAGCGTGTACCAGGTGTTGAGCAGTTCGATGGTTTCGTCGGGAGGTTGTGCTTCCACCAGCGCGGTGAAGCCGCGGATGTCGCAGAACATCACGCTGGCCGTGACATGTCGGCCGCCCAGCGCAAAACCCGATTGCTGCAAGTCCTCAGCCACTTCTGTGGTGGCAAAGCGCCGCACCAGGGCCTTGAGCTGGTCGCGCAGACGCTTCTTTTCCAGGCTGGCGTTGATGCGCGCCTTCAGCAGCACCGGGTTCACCGGCTTGGTCAGATAGTCCTCGGCACCGAGTTCGATGCAGCGCACGACGTTGGCCACACCTTCGAGCGAGGACGTGACGATCACTGGCAAGTCGCGCAGCGCGGGCAGCGCGGCCAGCCGCTCCAGCACCTGGAAGCCGTTCATCTCGGGCATTTCGATGTCGAGCAACACCAGGTCGAAGGCTTCGCGCTGCAGCAGCTCCAGACCGATGCGGCCGTTTTCCGCCAGCGTGGCCTGGTGGCCGAGCAGCGACACGCTGCGCGCCAGCAGCAGGCGGTTGACCTTGTTGTCGTCCACCACCAGCAGGCGGCCGGCTTGCGCCGCCGCCTTCAGCACGTCACTGGCCATGACACAGCGCCTGCAAGGCCGCGGCAGCTTCGTCAACGGCCTGGGTCAGGCGTTCAAGCGCCGCTTCGCCGCTGCTGCCCAGTGCGCTTAACCCGCCCAACTCCAGCTCGCGCGCCAGGGCGGCCAGGCGGGTTGCGCCGAAGGTCTGGGCGTTTGACTTGAGCGAATGCGCGGCGCGCCTGAAGCCGTCTGCGTCGCCCTGAGCCAGCGCGCTGCGCAGGGCTTGCAGCATGCCGGGCGCCTCGGCGATGAAGGTGTCGGCCAGCTCGCAGGCAAAGTCGGTGCCGGCACTGTCTTGCAGCTCGGCAAAAGCGGCCGCATCGATGATCGGGCTGGGCATGTCAACGCTCCTGGCGCATGGTGGCTTGAAGCAAGGCGGCGACGAGCTGGTCGACCCGGATCGGCTTGGTCACGTAGTCATCCATGCCCGCGGCCAGGCACTCTTCACGGTCGCCCTGCATGGCATTGGCGGTCATGGCCACGATGCGCGGGCGTTCGGCGGGCTTGTACTTGGCGGTGATGCGTCGACTCGCTTCGAGCCCGTCCATCTCGGGCATCTGCACGTCCATCAGCACCACGTCGTAGGTCTGGCGC
>JAYUPO010000238.1:0-10621 GCA_043760085.1 Burkholderiales bacterium | reverse complement strand
GGCGTTTCGCTTCGAATGGAAGTTCTCGGTGGCCGCCATCGTGGCCAACCTGCACGACGTGATCATCATCCTGGGCTTCTTCGCCTACTTCCAGTGGGAGTTCTCGCTGGCCGTGCTGGCCGCGGTGCTGGCCGTGCTGGGTTATTCGGTGAACGAATCGGTGGTCATCTTCGACCGTATCCGCGAGGCCTTCCGCAAGTATCGCAAGCTCACCACCGAGCAGGTGATCGACCATGCCATCACCAGCACCATCAGCCGCACCATCATCACCCACGGCTCAACGCAGATGATGGTGCTGTCGATGCTCATGTTCGGCGGCGAGACGCTGCACAACTTCGCCCTGGCGCTGACCATCGGCATCCTGTTCGGCATCTACTCATCGGTCTTCGTGGCCGCGGCCATTGCGATGTGGCTGGGCGTCAAGCGTGAAGACCTGGTCAAGGCCGGCGGGCGCGAGGGCGACCCCAACGATCCGAACGCCGGGGCCGTGGTGTAGAGTCATTCGCAGTCGTCAACGCGCACATGGCCACCCACGCTGCATTTCCAGACCTCGCCGGTCAGGCGCGGCGCCTGTACACAGAGCAGTTGGCCAAGGGCCTGGCCCAAGCGGTGGCGGCGGTGCACGAAGCTGCGCGCGTGCTTCGCGACAAGCCCGCCGAACACAACACCGCGCAGCGCCGGCGCGACCTGTGCGACGAGCTGCAAAAAGGCGCGGCCACCTGGCAAAAGAGCATCGTCAACGGCGTGCGCCAGGGCTTGCTGTACGGCGCGTCGGCCTCGCGCATGGGCGACCTGCCGCCCACCGGCGCAGTGGGGCTGTCATTGGTGGATGATGAAACCATCGAGCGCGAAATCATCACCTCGCGCCTGGCGCTGGCGATGATGGATCGCGCGTCGTGGGAGTTCGCCGACCTGCGCACCCGCATCGCCACGCTGGAGCGGCGCGAAGAGCTCGATGCGCAAGACCTGCTGCGCGCCCATGTGCTGGCGCGCATCGTGGTGCAGAGCTGGCGTGCGGCCGGCTGCGGCCTGGCGGGTTGGCGTGAGGTTCAGCCGCAGTTGCACAACGAGTTTGCGCACCTGGTCGAAGAGGCCTACCACGAAACCAACCGCTGGCTGCTCGAACAAGGCGTGCTGGCCGAGGTCGATTTGCGCCCGTTCATCAAGCGCACGGTTGACTCCGGCCGCACCGTGCTCGGGGCGGATGGCAGCGTGCACACCGGCTACGGTGGTGGCGGCGCGGGGGGCTCTGGCGCGAGCGGATCGGGTGGCCGCGCCGGGCCGACCAGCGCTTCAGGCGTGCGCCCGTCGGTCGGCGAAGAAACCCGCCTCATGACCCGTGTCGCGCCGCTGGCGCGCAGTGGTGAACATGCCGAGGCCGTGCTCGGGCGGCTGAACCGGCTGGTGGCGCGCCACCTGCCGCACTTCGGCGCGCCCACGCAGCAGCAGCCTGTGTCGCCCAACCTGGCCAAGGCGATTGACCAGGCGCAAAGCGGCCTGCGCCAACGCGCCATGGCCAGCACCCAGCGCGATGTGGTGGTCACCTCTGCCGCGCTGCTGGAAGACCTGCACCAGCGCAAGCAGTTGCTCAAGCAGGCCGCCACCACGCAAGACGAGCGCGCCATCATCGAGATCTGCGCCCTGTTGTTCCAGAGCATCCTCACCGAAGACCGCATTCCGGCCGCCTTGCGCGTGTGGTTCGCGCGGCTGCAAATGCCGGTGCTGCGCGTGGCCGTGGGCGAGCCCGATTTCTTTGCCACCGTGGAGCACCCGGCGCGCCGCCTGATCGACCGCATGGGGGCGTGCGTGATGGGTTTTGACAGCGCCACCCGCGGCGTTGACGACGCGCTGGAAAAGGAAATCAAGCGCATCGTCCAGGTCGTTGAAGCCTACCCCGACACCGGCCGGCGCGTGTTCCAGACCGTGCTCACCGAATTCGAAAAGTGGCTCGAGAATTTTTTCACCAAGGACAACGAAGCCACCCGCAAGGGCGTGTCGTTGTCGCAGCAGGTCGAGCAGCGCGAGACCCTGGCCATCCAGTACACCATCGAGCTGCGCCGCATGCTCAATGAAATGCCGGTGCAAGAAGGCGTGCGCCAGTTTCTGTTCCAAATCTGGGCCGACGTGTTGGCCACCACCGCGGTGCGCTATGGCGCCCAGGGCGATCAGACCAAGGTCATGAAAAAGGCCGCGGGCGACCTGATCTGGTCGGCCAGCGCCAAGGTCACGCGCGATGAGCGCGCCGAAGTCATTCGCCGCCTCACACCGCTGCTCAAGACCTTGCGCGAAGGCATGGCCGCCTCGGGGCACGATTCCGCGCGGCAGGAAAAAGAGCTGCAGCAACTGAACAATTCACTGGCCGCCGCCTTCACGGCCAAGGCCGCGGTCATTCCGCAAGAGCGCCTGCAGGAACTGGCCGAACGGTTGGAGTCACTTGAAGAAATGCTGCCCGATGCGGCCGATGCGATCGACGACTCCATGGTGTTCGACCTGTCCGGCCACGAAAGCAGCGAGCTTGAGGTGGTGAGCGACGGTGGCTCGCTGCCCACGCCGGCCATGCTGGCCTGGGCGCGCGAGCTGCAGGTGGGTAGCTGGTACATGCTCGAACACGCGGGCAAGAGCGAAGCCGTGCAACTGGCCTGGCAGGGCATGCGCCGGCATTTGTCGATGTTCGTCACCACCAGTGGGCGCTGCATCCTGTTCCAGCAGCAGCGCCTGGCGTCGTACCTGCAAGCCGGCCTGCTGCTGCCGGCGCAGGACGAAGCGCTCACGGTGCGCGCCACGCGCAATGCGCTGGCCAAGCTGGATGTCGACCCGGCGCGGCTGTTGCAGTAGGGCGGCAGGCCCAGCAGCCGCTGTGCGCCCGAGCGCGCGGCCTCAGTGAATCAGCCGCTCGTGCGGCGCGACGAAGAGCTCGTCGAGGATCAGCGCGTCAGGCTCTTCGCCCAGGCTCCAAAAGACCATCAGCACCACGATCTTCAGGTCTTCGAGATCCATGTTCGGGCCGCTTGCGGCCATGGCCCGGTCGACCACCATTTCGCGCAGCGGTGCGGGCAGCACGCCGGCCGAGGCCAGGAAACTCAGGAAGCCGATGCCTTCGTCGCCCAGGCATTCGCGCTCGCCGTCGGTCCACACGCGCAGGCTGTTGGCGCCGGCCAGGGTGGTGCCGGCATCGGCCCCCGCAGCCAGGCCGTTCAACCAGGCCAGGGCCTCCTGGATTTCATCGGCCTCGAAGCCCACCGCACTGAGCTTGCGCGACAGTTGGTTGGGCTCGGGGCAGGCGTCAGGCCGCCAGTAGTTTTCGTAGAGGTAAACGAGCACGTCGAACATGGTCTGGGCACTATATCGCAGCGCCTGCGCCGCGGGCGGCGCGGCCATGAAACGCGGCGTTCAATGGGGGATCTTCGTGCCGCGCACTGCGGCGCGAGCCCCTTCGGGCTGAGGCTGGGCTCAAGCCTGGTGGCGGCGCTGAAACAGGCCGCCGGGCAAGCGCGCCACGGCGCCGCGCAGCTCCAGCTCCAGCAGTTGTGCGCCCAGGTCCTGCACGGCCAGGCCGGTGCGCGCGGCCAGCTCATCCAGGCTCAGCGGGTCAAACCCCATGTCGCGCAGCAGCGGGTCGGTGCTGGGTGCGGCCTGCGCCGGCGGTGGGGCAGGTTGCCCTTGCAGCTCTTCAAGGATGTCTTGCCCGCTTTCCACCAGCTTGGCGCCTTGCTTGATCAGGGCATGGCAGCCGCGCGCGTGCGGCGAGTGGATCGAGCCCGGCACGGCGAAGACTTCGCGCCCGCATTCAGCGGCCAGCCGGGCGGTGATCAGCGAGCCCGATTGCAGCGCGGCTTCCACCACAAGCGTGCCTTGCGTCAGCCCGGCAATGATGCGGTTGCGCGCCGGAAAGTGCGGCGGCAGCGGCGGCACACCGGGCGCGTATTCGCTCAACAGTAGGCCTTGCGTGGCCAGGCGCTCGGCCAGGCCCTGGTGGCGGCGCGGGTAGGTCACATCCAGCCCGTTGCCCACCACGGCGATGCTGCTGCCCGGGCCGCTGAGGGCACCTTCATGCGCGGCGCCGTCAATGCCCAGCGCCAGGCCTGAAACGACGCAGTAGCCGTGTTCGCTCAGGAAGGCCGCAAAGGCGCGCGCGTTGTCGCGCCCCTGGGCGCTGGGGCTGCGGCTGCCCACCACGGCGATGGCCGGCGCCTGGAGCAGTTCGAGCCGCCCTTGCGCGTACAGCAACAGCGGCGGGTCGGCGGTTTGCAGCAGGCTGGCCGGGTAGGCCGGGTCGCCCAGCGCGAGGATGCGCCGTGCCGCGCCGCCCTGGCGCCAGCGCCAGGCGGCATCAAGCCGGTGGCGGAATTCGGGCGGCTCGACCAGCAGCGCTTGCACCGCCGCGCTGCCGGCCACGTCGCGCCGCGACGACGGCAACGCGGCCAGCACGCCCTGCGGCGAACCGAAAGCGGCCAGCAGGCGGCGGATGCTTTCGCGCCCCAGGCCGGGTGTTTCGAGCAGCCTGAACCAGGCGGTGAATTCGTCGGCGTCGAGCAAATCAGGGTTCGGTGATCAGCAGCCAGTGCTCAGGGCTGCGTGAAGCGGTCGCCCGCGCGCACCGGCTCCTGCGCGCTCAGGATCAACGCATACGACACGCGCTCGAAAACGCGGAAGACGAACATCAGGCCGTGGCGTTCATCGGGCAGCCGCATGGCGGTGCGCTTGATATCAGTGGGGTCGATGCGCGGCTCGCCGGCGCGCCACACCGCCAGCACGTGGCCGCGTTCCATGCCGTCGCGCGCGCCGCGGTTGATGGCCACGATCTGGTTCTGGCCGGCGTTCAGGGCCTCGCCGTACACCGAGACCACGCGCCCGCTCACGGCCGCGCTGGGGGCGTGCGGCTGGTAGGCGCTCAGATCGCCACTGGGCAGCGGGGCCAGGCGGTCGCCCACGGCGGCTTCCTGGCGCACGCTGCGGATATTGAAGGTGTCAGGCACCACCAGCGGCTTGCCATCCGCGCCCGTGCTGGTGTGGCCGGCCTGGATGAATTCGGCCGTGCCCACGTACTGTGCTTCGAAGCCCAGCACCTCGCGTGTTTCGGTGTCGATCAGCGGCTTGGGCGAGCGGAACAGGCTGAAGTGGCGCGCACCGGCCAGGTCGCCGCGCACATAGGCGGTGTCGCCCTTGGACATGATCACCCGGCCTTCTTGCGAAGCCACGATGCGCGGCGCCAAGTCGAGCTCGTTGGCATTGAAGACCACAGCCTCGTTCAGGAACGGGCCGATCAGGTGCAGCGGTATCGACGCGATGGCACCGTTGTTCAGCGTCTCATGGCGCACGCGCGGCGTCAGCTTCACCGTGTTGCTCGGTGCGCCGGCGCCTTGTGCCACGCGCAAGCGGGCGCGGCCGCTGGATTTGTCGAGCACCAGCACCTGGCCCGGGTAGATGAGGTGCGGGTTGCGGATCTGATCGAGGTTCATGCCCCACAGTTCGGGCCAGCGCCAGGGGCTCTTGAGAAACAGCTTGGAGATGTCCCACAGCGTGTCGCGCGGCTGCACGGTGTGTGAGTCAGGCGCGTTGGGCGCCAGCTCGGACAATGCCACGCCGGCCTGTGCCACCTGCTGCGCGGTGCCGCGCTGTTGTGACGTGACGGGGAACTTGGGCTCAGCCGCCCAGGCCGAGCCCAGCAACAAGGCGGCGCTCACGGCCAGCACGGGCCCGCGCAAAGCGTACACGGCGGGCGAATTCAGGGGTGGCTTCATGCGGCAAGGGCTCCCGGCGCGCTGGCAGTCAAGCCGGTGATGGCGATGACACAATCGCGCCCTTTTCAAGGCTTCGAGGGGCAGGCCGCGCGCGCGTTTTGCGCGGGCCCATTCAGACCTCATAGTGTTTCATCGATTCTGCCTCTAAACCCTTGATATCGCAACGAAACCCAGCCCAGCTTCGCGCTGTGCAGCAGCTCGTTACGCATCCGCTTGAAACGGCGGTTTGATGGCCGCAAATAAGCCTCGCAAACACCACCCATTTCCGCTATCGACATGGCCTTGCTGAAGATTCTTCGTTATCCCGACCCGCGCTTGCACACCGTGGCCAAACCGGTGGTGCAGGTGGACGAGCGGCTGCGCAGGCTGGCCGACGACATGATCGAAACCATGTACGAGGCCGATGGCCTGGGCCTGGCGGCCACGCAGGTGGATGTGCATGTGCGGCTGATCGTCATCGACACCAGCGAAACCCGTGACCAGCCGCTTGTGCTGATCAATCCGCAGCTGGTTGAGCGCAGCGCCGAGATGCAGGAAATCGACGAAGGCTGCCTGTCGGTGCCGCTGGTCTACGACAAGGTGCCGCGCCACCAGCGCGTGCGCGTGCAGGCCCTGGGGCGTGATGGGCAGCCGCATGAGTTCGACGCCGAGGGCCTGGCAGCCGTGTGCGTGCAGCACGAAATGGACCACCTGCTGGGCAAGGTGTTCGTTGAGTATTTGAGCCCGCTCAAGCGCCAGCGCATCCGCACCAAGATGCAAAAGAAAACGCGCGAAGAGTTGCGCGACGCATGACGTTGCCGGCTTTGTGCGTCGCTGATTGCGTCGCTGATCGCGTCGCACATCGCGTCGCACACCGCGTCGCATTTTCCGGCACACCCGAGTTCGCCGCCCAGGCGCTGGCAGCCCTGCTGCATGCCGGCTTCGAGCCGGTGCTGGTGCTGACCCAGCCCGACCGCCCCGCCGGCCGCGGCCAGCAGTTGCAGGCCTCGGCAGTGAAGCAGTTGGCCGTGCAGCACGGCCTGCCGCTGGCCCAGCCACGCAGCCTGCGCCTGGACGGCAAATTCCCCGCCGATGCGGCGGCCGCACGCCAGGCGCTTGAACAAGCCCGGCCCGACGTGCTGGTGGTGGCCGCGTATGGCCTCATCCTGCCGCAATGGGCGCTCGATCTGCCGCGCCTGGGCTGCCTGAATATTCACGCCTCGTTGCTGCCGCGATGGCGCGGCGCAGCGCCCATCCAGCGCGCCATTGAGGCTGGTGATGCCAACACGGGCATCACCATCATGCAAATGGACGCGGGCCTGGACACCGGCGCCATGCTGCTGGCGCAAAGCCTGCCGATTGCGGCCGACGACACCGCCGCCAGCCTGCACGACAACCTGGCCGATCTGGGCGCAAGCCTCATCGTGCGCGCCTTGCATGAATGGCCCGAACTGCCGCGCACGCCGCAGCCGCCGGCCGGCGCCACTTACGCCAGCAAGATCGACAAGGCTGAAGCGGCCATCGACTGGGCACAACCGGCCGCGCTGATCGAACGCCGCGTGCGCGCCTTCGATCCCTTTCCCGGCGCCAGCTTCAGCGCCGGCGGCGTGGTCATCAAGCTGTGGCGCGCCCAGGTTGTTGCTGCGGCCTCGGCAGCACCCGGTACCGTGTTGCACGCCGGCAGCGGCCGGCTCATCGTGGCGTGCGGCGACGGTGCGCTGGAACTGCTGCAGGTGCAACGCCCGGGCGGCAAGCGCGCCACAGCGGCCAGCTTGCTGCAGGCACTGCCCACGCTGGCCGCGGGCCAGAGCTTGAATGCCGCGCCGGCGCCCGCACCTTCAACCCCCTGACCCTGACGGAGAAGCAAGACCATGTTCAACCTGCTCAAGACCGCGATGCTGATGGCGGCCATCACGGCCCTGTTCATGGGGCTGGGCCAAATGCTCGGCGGCCAGACCGGCATGATGCTGGCGCTGGTCGTGGCACTGGGCATGAACTTCTTCAGCTACTGGTTCAGCGACACCATGGTGCTGAAGATGTACAAGGCGCGCCAGGTTGACGCTTCTTCAGCGCCGCAGTTCTACGGCATGGTGCAGGAGTTGGCGACCAAGGCTGGCCTGCCCATGCCGAAGGTCTACCTGATCGACGAAGACGCCCCCAACGCCTTTGCCACCGGCCGCAACCCGCAGCATGCCGCGGTGGCGGCCACCACCGGCATCCTGCGCGTGCTCAATGAGCGCGAACTGCGCGGCGTGATGGCGCACGAGCTGGCGCACGTGAAGAACCGCGACATTCTCATCTCGACCGTTAGCGCCACCATGGCCGGCGCGATTTCCATGCTGGCCAACTTTGCCGGCCTGTTCGGCGGGCGCGACAGCAACGGGCGCAGCAACATCGTGGCCAGCCTGGCCATGATGATCCTGGCGCCGCTGGCGGCCAGCCTGATCCAAATGGCCATCAGCCGCGCGCGCGAATTCGAGGCCGACCGCGGCGGCGCTGAAATCTCCGGCGACCCGCGCGCGCTGGCGGCCGCGCTGCAAAAGATCGACCGCTACGCCCGCGGCCTGCCGCTCGAAGCCGCCGAGCGCCACCCCGAAACGGCGCAGATGATGATCATCAACCCGCTGGCCGGTGGCGGCCTGCGCGGGCTGTTTTCCACCCATCCCAGCACCGAAGAGCGGGTGCACAAGCTGCTGGCCATGGCGGCTTGAGTCAACGCTGGGCCGCCCCGAGTTGACTCACCCCCCTGGGCGGCGGCGGGCCTTTGCCGCTGCCTGGGGGCACTCATGAAATTCAAGTTCGCGCCGGGCAGGGTCGATATCCCGCCCATCTGGCTTTCCCGGTGCGCTTGATGCTTCGTCCCTTCCTGCCCGTCGTGCTCCTGGCCATCCTGTGGCTCGCGGGGTGTGATGCATTGGGCATCGAATCTGCCAGCGCCCTGGCCGCGCGACGCGAAGCCGAGGGCAAGGCCGTCGGCGGCGCCTGCCGCCATTCGGGCCGGGCCATCGAAGACTGCTATGGCTTGAACAAGAAGGCCGACAAGAGCGCGGTGTTTGCCGGCTGGCGCGAGATGAACGACTACATGCGCGAAAACAAGATCGAGGCGGTGGCGCCGCAGGTCAACCCACCAGCCGAAATGGCCGCTGTGAAGGCGGCAGCCGCCGAGGCCGAAGTGCCTGCTGTCAAAAAGGCAGCCAAGGGCAGCAAGGCCGCCAAGCACGATTCCTGAAGCGCTGCGCAGCGCGCCGGCCCTGAAGCCCGGGCCCGCCATGGACAATCCGGGCCATGGGCGACAAGGACAACAGCGCCGGCACCAGCCGCCACACTGCCGAGACTGATGCCACCCGTGGCTGGCGCAACCAGCACTTCCGCGAAGGTGCCCGCGATATGGCCCGCGTCGCCCCCGGCCTGGCCGCCTGGGGCCTGGTGACGGGGGTGGCCATGGTCAAGGGCGGCCTGGCCTGGCCCTTGGCGGTGGCCATGTCGCTGGCGGTTTTTGCCGGTGGCGCGCAGCTCGCCACCGTGCCCTTGATGCACGCCAACGCGCCGGTCTGGCTGGTGCTGGCCACGGCGTTTTGCATCAACCTGCGCTTCATCATCTTCAGCGCCAGTTGGCGCCCTTACCTGAACCCGCTGCCGTTCGGGCAGCGCTTGCGCATGGCCTATTTCACGGCCGACCTGAACTACGTCATCTTCATGCACCGGTTTGCGCATGCGCCCGCACAACCCGAGCAGGTGCCGTACTTCTGGGGCGGCGTCACGGTGAACTGGCTGTCGTGGCAACTGCCGTCGCTGCTGGGCATTGCGCTGGCCGAACACATCGCACCGCAATGGGGCCTTGAATTCGCCGGCACAGTGGCCTTGCTGGCCTTGAGCTGCTCTTTGCTGAATGACCGCAGCACCTGGGCCGCGGCCGCAGCGGGGGGCGCTGCGGCCGTGGCGGCGCTGGCCCTGCCGCTGAAGCTGAACATCGTGGTGGCCATTGCCGTGGCCGTGGCGGTGGGCCTGTTGGTCGAACGCGCCGCGCCGCGGGCCACACCGCGTGCACCAACGCCATGAATGACGCGGATGCGCTGCTGACCATTGCCGGGCTGGCGCTGGTGACCCTGCTGACCCGCGGCTTCTTCTTGCTGCCCCGCCGCGAGCTGAGCATTCCGCCCTGGCTGCGCCAGGGCTTGCGCTATGCGCCCCTGGGTGCCTTGATGGCCGTGGTGGCGCCCGAAGTGTTGACGAGCCACGGTGAGTTTATTCAAACGTTAACCGATCCACGCCCCCTGGCCGCGCTGGCGGCCGCGGCGTACTACTTCTGGCGCCGCGGCATCCTGGGCACCATCGTCGTGGGCATGGCCGTGTTCCTTGCCCTGCGGTTTTGCCTGGGCTGAGGCGCGCCTGGTGAGGGCTTCAGCCGCACCATGCCAGCGCGCCCAGCCCGGCGGCGCGGCCGCTGGCCAGGCAGGCGGTGAGCAGGTAGCCGCCGGTGGGGGCTTCCCAATCGAGCATCTCGCCGGCGCAAAACACCCCGGGCAGGGCACGCAGCATGGCGTGTTCGTCCATCGCCTCGAAAGCCACCCCGCCCGCGGTGCTGATGGCTTCGGCCAGTGGCCTCGGTGCGGCCAGCACCAGCGGCAAAGCCTTCAAGGCCGCGGCCAACTGCACCGGGTCTTTCATGCCGGACGGGCCCAACACTTCATGCAGCAGGGCCAGTTTCAGGCCACTGACGCCCAGGCGGCTCTTCAAATGCGTGGCCAGGCTGCGCGGCCCGCGTGGGCGCACGGTCTCAGTCAGCACTTGCTCGGCGCTGTGGTCGGGCAGCAAGTCCAGCACCAGCGTGGCGCTGCCATGGCGGGTGATGGCGTCGCGCAAGGGCGCGGCCAGGGCGTAGATGAGGCTGCCTTCCACCC
>JAYUPO010000237.1:0-3987 GCA_043760085.1 Burkholderiales bacterium | reverse complement strand
TCGTGCTGGGCGACGGCGGCCCGCGCCACCTGGCCACGCTCACCGCGCTGGTGCAGGCCGGGGCCAATTTGCAGCTCACTGATCGCAGTGGTGCCGCGCCGTTGGCGCTGGCCCGTTCGCGTGGCTACACGGCCATGGTGCAGGTGCTGGAAAAGGCCGGCGCGCGCTGAATTGCGAAGTGCTGGCCGGACCGGCCGCCGAGCGTTATTGTTTGAGTTGAGTCAGCGGCACCACCACGTAGCCAATCGTGCCCGGTGTTTGCCACAGCAGGCGGATGGTGACGTTGCGGCTGCTGGCGCGGAAGTCCACCTGAACGGGAACGATCTGCCCCGCAACCAGGTTCACATTAGCGGCCGTGTCGTTGGTCAGGCCATGCGTCGTCGGGTTATTGATGAGCGGGGAGCTGTTCAGCGTGACGCTGACCGCATCATCAGACTGCGTGCGCAGGCTGTAGGTGCCGGTGGCGGGTGCAATCAGGTTGCCTGTCCAGCGAACGCTGAAGTTGGTGGCGCTGACGCCGCTGCCGGGTGACTTCTTCCAGTTGAAGTCGATGGCTTCCCGGCGTTGCAGCGCCACACCGCCGGTGAAATCCAAACTGTTGTAGTACTCCCCCAGCAGGCCGATGCCGCTGCCGGTGGGCGCGGGCGCCGTGACTTCGTCACTGCCAATCTCGCGCAGGTAGGCCACCAGGTTTGTCAGCTCGGCGCTGCCGGCAACCGGCACGCTCGCATTCCTGGTGTGCGCCAGCACGGCCGCTTGAAGGGTGGATGCCGAGCCATCGTGCAGGTATGGCGCTGTGGCCCACACGTCGCGCAGCGTGGGTGCGTCGATGCCCAGGAGTGAGCCGTTCAGGCGCTGCCCGCTGCTGGCCTTGATGGTGCCGATGTCGCTGGGCGTGGCATTGCCGCTCCCTGTGAACACCGCGCCGCTGTGGCAGGCCGCGCAGTTCAAGCTGGTGAATTGCGCCTTGCCCGCTGTGGCCGCGCTGGAAAGCGCAGTGGCACTCGGCCGCGCCGGGCTGGGCGCGAAAGCATTGAGCGACGCCACGTAAGCGGCCAACGCATCCAGGTCTGCCGACCGGCCGGCTTTCTTGTCACCCAGCGGCTGGCTACGCGTGCCGGCAAGGAAATCAGCATCCGCCATCAGACCACTGCCGCCGGCCAGGTTGCGGATCTGGCCTTCGAAGTCTTGCACCTCGTCGAAGTTGTTGCTCCAGTGCATGAAGCCCTGGCCACCGGCGCGGCCACGCAGGCTGGTGGTGTTGCGCAGACCCTCGCCCAGGCTGCTCAAGTCCCACACCCTGCCGTCGTGGCCGCCGTCGTTGTGGCAACTGGCGCAGCTCATGTAGCGGTCGCGCGCCAGGCGCGTGTCGCGGGCATCGTAGAAGAACTGCTTGCCCCTGAGCACGCTGGCTGTGAGCCTTTCGGTGGCCACCGCGGCCATGCTGCCCAGCAGCGGCACGCTCAGGCTGCCCTGGTTCACCAGCGCGCGCAGGTCGTAGGCGCCAACCGTCCGGTCCATGAAATTGCTGACGTACAGCGTGCTGTTGTCCGCCGCCACGGCCAGGCCCTGCGGCGCCCGGCCGACATCGATGCGCATGATCTGGCGCCGCGAATGGGCGTCGATGATGGCCACTTCGCGGCTGGTTTCGAGCGCCACGAACAGCAGCACGCCGCGCGCATCGAACGCCACGGCGCTGGCCACGCTTGAGTTGTCATGGTCGATACGTGCGGCCAGGTCTTCGCTGTTGCCGGCCAGCATGAGGCGTGAGCTGACGGCGCGCACGGTGTTCTGGAAGTTCAACGCCTCCGTGTTGCGCGACTGGCCGCGCTTGACGTTGTCTTGCTTGCTCGGCACAAAGGCCTGCGTGCCATCGGGCGAGACGACCGCCGCACCCAGGTAGTTGGGGATGCCCCGGCCCTGGTTCTCTGCGTCAAGGCGCTCGCTGTGTGCCAGGGTGATGGCCGCACCGATCAGGGTCATGTTGGCGCTGTTGATCTTGAGCACCTCGGCCGCGCCGGCACCCACCGCCGTGGTGCTTTCGCCCGCCATGGGTGGCGTGATGTAGCGCGACACATAGGCCGTGCTCGCATCGCCCGCCAAGGTGATGTGGCGCGGGTGGCTGCCCACACCCAGGCTGCTGGTTTGCGAATAGCTCGCGCCGTCGAACTTCAGCACCTGGCCGCTGCCTTCCAGCACCACCAGCACGTAGCCATTACGCGAGGCCACGATGCCGAAGGGCTGCGAGCCGCGCGGCAGGGTGAGGGTGCGGCTCAACGCCAGGCTGGCCGGGTCGAGCACGCTCACGGTGCCGGCCAGCTTGTTGCTGACCCAGACCATGCCGTTGGCGGCCCGCGTCAGCGCGCGCGGCGCCGTGCCGACGGTGATCTCCCTCAGCTTGGCGCGCGTCACCGCATCAAACACGGAGACGCTGTCGTTGTCCTGATTCACTACCCACAGCCGCGCATTGCCGCTGGCGGGTTGCTCCAGCAGCAGGTTGCTCGATGCCACCGGCTTGCCGGGCGTGGCGGGCAGGTAGATGGTTTGCAAGACCGTGACCGTGACCTCGACGCCACGCGCGTCGGTGGCCGTCACGCTGACGTAATACAAACCGCCCTGGGCGTAGGTGTGCGTCGCCGTGGGGCTCGGCGAGTAGCTGGTGCCGGTGCCGTCACCAAAATCCCACTTGTACTGGGTGTTCACGCCGTTGCTGGTGCTGGCCGTGAAGGTGGCGACGTTGGTCGACAGCGTCGCCGTGGGCGGCGCCAGGCTGACCTGCAGGTTGCCGCTGGCGGGCAGCACATGCCAGACGAAGTTCTTGCTGTCGCTGTTGACGCCGTCGCTGACTGAGACCACCACGTTGTAGTTGCCCGGCGCCGTGGGGCTGCCGCTGATCAGCCCGGCGGCCGGGTTCAGGCTCAGGCCCACCGGCAGGCCCGTGGCCGAATAGGTGAGCGTGTCGCCGTTCGGGTCGCTGCCGGCCAATTGCAGGCTGACCGTGGCGTTGGCCTCGGTGTCCTGATCGCCTGGATTGGTCAAGACGGGCGTGATGGCCGGCGTGGGGTCGCTGGCGACGTTCATGCGCAGGATCTTGGCCACCGACGGCACGCCGGCGGCATCGAGCACGAACAGCATGTAAAAGCCCGGTGGCGCATCGGCGGCGCGGGCCGGCGCTTGAACAGACAACACGCCGCCGTTGTTGACGAAGGTCAGGTCAACGAAGCGCTGCTCCATGTTGAAGCCGTGCGACACCGAGCCAGTCTTCACCAGCGCCACGCGCGCCACGGCGGCCGTGCTGGTGGTGTTGACGCTGAAGGTCTTGCCGATGTCAAGCACCGTGGGCGCGCTGGTGATGCCGGGCCGGGCTGCGAGGGTGCCGCCGGCGGTGAACAGGTAGGGCGGGAAGTACAACTCGGCGTTCAAGTTCAACTGCGGCCCCGGCGCGCCGCCGCCGCCCACCAGCACGGTGGCATCGGGCAGCAAGATGGCCATGGAGTGGTACAGCCGCATCTTCTGGTACGTGGCGCCCAGCGTCCAGGTGCCGGTGGTGGGGTTCCAGATCTCGGCGTCGTAGCTGACGTTGTCGGCCTCGTTCCAGGTTCTGCTGCCTCCGGTGGCCAGCACCTTGCCGTCGGCCAGGACGGTGGCGTTGCCCAGGCGGCGCTGCTTGCTCATGCTGCCCGTGGCGGTGACCGTGGGGCTGGCGCCTCTGATGTCGATCACCACCGCGCCGTTGGAGTTGCCGCCGAATTGCAGGATGCGGCCGGGTTGAAACATGGCCGCGCTGGCGTCGCTGCCGCTGTTGGCGCTGTTCAGCGTGCTGCCCAGCACGGTGATGCTGCCGGCGTTGGCCGGGTTGATGACGTACATCTTGCCGCTGCTGTCGTAGCCGAACACGCGGCCATCGGGGGCGACGAAGTTGCGCGGGAACGTGGCGTCCATGGCGCTGGTGTTCACGCCCGTGAGCGCGCGGAATGAGCCGGCCGT
>JAYUPO010000236.1:0-3988 GCA_043760085.1 Burkholderiales bacterium | reverse complement strand
GCGCGCAGCAGCGCCTGGCTCCAGACGCGGCTGACGAAGTCGCGCACCCTGGCCACCAGGCGTTGCCCGTGCTCGTCTTCGAAGTCATCGACCGCGCTGCCCAGCGAGGCGATGCGGTTGATGAAGCGGCGCACCGGGTGGCGCCGCGATGAGAAGAAGCTGGTGTCGCCGAGCGCGGCGCGCAGCACGGGCAGTTGCAGCCGCGCGATCTGGCGTGCCATCTGCGGCGGCACCTTGGGGTCGGCCAGGATCTGGTCGAACAGGATGCCCACCACGTCGATGACCAGATGGTCCAGCGTGCCGGTGGCGGCGTGGCGCAAGGCGTCGCGGTGGGCGTGGATCAGGTTGACGCCACTGTCGCCGGCCAGCGCCATCGCCCCGCCCAGTGGCGTTCCGGTTTGGCCCGCTGGCGCGGCAACCTGCTGCGTCAGGTTGCGGATCAAGGCACGCATTTCGCCGTCGATCGCGCCCAGCGTTTGCGCCATGTCAGCCCGCGACGCCTGGCCGCCCGCGGCACCGCGCAGCGCGCCGTACCCCGACGCCGGCTGCGCCGCCGCGACGGTGGGTTCGTGCCCGGACTGACTGCGGCTGAAGCTGGGCGCCGCACGCTCGGTGGCGCGCCAACTCACCGCCACCGGGCGCACGCCGCTGTCTTCGAGTTCGCGCGCCGCAGCGAGGTAGGCTTGGGCCAGCGGCGCAACCAGTTGGCGCGCCACTTCGGCGGCCACCACATCGCGCACGTCTTGGCGCTGACCGACGCCTTCCAGCGCGTGCAGCAGCGCGCTGGCAACCACAGCCGGGCGCAGCGGGTTGCGCCGGGGCTGCGTGGCGGGCAGGGCCAGCAAGGCGCTGACCAGGGAATCAAAGGTTGCCAAGGCCGCTTCACAGGCCTGCGCCAGTGTGTTCCCCAGGCGATCGGCCTGCATCCGGCGCTCGGTCTCGTCGTCATCGACCAGGCTCAGGCTGGACCAATCCGACGCCGCTGCACCAAGCGCCGCCTCACCGGACGAGTTGGCCAAGCCGGCATCGAGATGGCCTTCGAATGCAGCGGCCACCATGTGCAGGTTGCGGCCCAACACATGCTGCGCGGCGCGCAGCGCTTCACGCTCTTCTGCCGGCAAGGCAGCCTGTGCAGCGCGGGCAAACGCATCCACGGCGAGTTCGGCTGCCTGGCGCACCGCCTTCTTGACGCCCTGGATGGCCGGTGCCAGGGCCACCGGCAGCCGCAATGCGGGGGAGTGTTCCATCGGGGGCCACAGTATGTGGCGCCCGATGGCCCCGAAGCGCCCCGGTCAACGGGGCACAAAGGGGCTTATTTGCGCAGCGAGTCGCGGATTTCGCGCAACAGCACCACGTCTTCCGGCGTTGGCGGCGGTGGCGCGGCCGGAGCGGCCCGCTTCATGCGATTCATCTGCTTGACCATCAAGAAGATGATGAAGGCCAGGATGATGAAATTGATGGCCACGGTGATGAAGCTGCCATAGGCAAACACCGCGCCGGCTTTTTTGGCTTCAACCAGCGTGGTCGCTGCGGGGCCGGACAATTGCACGAAGTAGTTGTTGAAATCCAGGCCACCGAAAATCTTGCCCACCACCGGCATGATCAGGTCACCCACGACGGAGTCGACGATCTTGCCGAACGCGCCGCCGATGATCACGCCCACGGCAAGATCCATCACATTGCCCTTGAGGGCAAACTCTTTGAACTCGGATGTGAAACTCATCTTTTGGCTCCTCTGTTTGACTGCATGACAAGAAATTGCCCGGGTGTGCCGGGCACGCTGAGGCTAGTGCCTGAGAGGCAGCAGCGTCAACCCGGGTTGATGTCGTGCAGGCGCCGCATCGGCCTCGGCTAGAATCGCGGGTTGACCCGGATTCTTCAGCAGCAACAGAGGCAAACCATGAGTGAGGCCCCAGTCGACCCCAGTCGGCGCACGTGGATCGCGGTCACCTGCGGCGCAGGTGCCGTGGGTGGCGTGGCAGCAGCCGTGCCGTTCGTTATTACCTTCACGCCATCAGAGCGCGCCAAGGCCGCCGGCGCACCGGTGCAGGTCGACATCAGCGCCTTGAAGGCAGGCGAAATGCAGACGGTGGAGTGGCGCGGCAAGCCGGTGTGGATCATCCGCCGCACGCCGGCCCAACTTGAAACGCTGAGCAAGACCGAAGGCCAGGTGGCGGATCCGAAATCGCTGCGCAACCCGGGCGAACTCACGCCCGAGTACGCGCGCAACACCTACCGCTCGATCAAGCCCGAACTGTTCGTGGGCGTTGGCATCTGCTCGCACCTGGGTTGCTCGCCGACCGAAAAATTCCAGACCGGCCCGCAGGCTTCTTTGCCCGACGATTGGGGCGGCGGCTTCCTGTGCCCCTGCCACGGCTCGACGTTCGACCTGGCCGGGCGCGTGTTCAAGAACAAACCGGCGCCGGACAACCTGGAGGTGCCGCCGCACATGTTTCTTTCAGACACGGTGCTGGTGATCGGCGAAGACAAGAAAGCCTGAACGCCAAAAAAGAACCAAGGAACGAGACATGGCTGAGATGAAAGTGGCGCCCGCGGGCGCGTCGCTGGGCACGCAACTCATGACCTGGGTGGACAACCGGTTTCCGGCCACCAAGCTCTTCAAAGAGCACATGAGCGAGTACTACGCGCCGAAGAATTTCAACTTCTGGTACATCTTCGGCTCGTTGTCGCTGCTGGTGCTGGTGATCCAGATCGTCACCGGCATCTTCCTCACGATGCACTACAAGCCCGACGCCGCCAAGGCGTTCGAGTCGGTCGAATACATCATGCGCGACGTGCCCTGGGGCTGGCTGATGCGCTACATGCACTCCACCGGGGCCAGCGCCTTCTTCATCGTCGTTTACCTGCACATGTTCCGCGGCCTGCTCTATGGCAGCTACCGCAAGCCGCGCGAGTTGGTGTGGATCTTCGGCTGCGCCATCTTCCTGTGCCTGATGGCCGAAGCCTTCTTCGGCTACCTGCTGCCGTGGGGCCAGATGTCTTATTGGGGTGCGCAGGTCATCGTCAACCTGTTCGCCGCCGTGCCCTTCATCGGGCCGGATCTGGCGCTGCTGATCCGCGGCGACTACGTGGTGGGCGACGCCACGCTGAACCGCTTCTTCGCGTTCCATGTGATCGCCGTGCCGCTGGTGCTGCTGGGCCTGGTGGCCGCGCACATCATTGCCTTGCACGAAGTGGGGTCGAACAACCCTGACGGCGTGGAAATCAAGGCCAAGAAAGATGCCCAGGGCAAGCCCCTGGACGGCATTGCCTTTCACCCCTACTACACAGTGCACGACATCCTGGGTGTGAGCATCTTCCTGATGATCTTCTGCGCGGTGCTGTTCTTTGCGCCTGAACTGGGCGGTTATTTCATTGAGTACAACAACTTCATTCCGGCCGACCCGCTGAAGACCCCGGCGCACATTGCCCCGGTGTGGTACTTCACGCCGTTTTATTCAATGTTGCGCGCCACCACCGACACCATGGTCAACGTGTTGTGTCTTCTCGCCGGGTTGGGTGCAGCGCTGGCCCTGTTGAAGGCGCCGGCCAAGATCAAGGTGCTGGCGCTGGTGGGTGCGGCCATTGCCATCGTCTTGCTCAAGACCTTCGACGCCAAGTTCTGGGGCGTGGTGATCATGGGTGCGTCCACCATCATCTTGTTCTTCCTGCCCTGGCTGGATCGCAGCCCGGTCAAGTCGATCCGCTACCGGCCCGATTGGCACAAGCTGGTGTATGCCGTGTTCGTGGTGATGTTCCTCATCCTGGGTTATCTGGGCATCCAGCCGGTGTCTGACGTGCGCACCTGGGTCGCCCAGGCCGGCACGCTGTTCTACTTCGGCTTCTTCCTGCTGATGCCGTGGTGGAGCCGCCTGGGCACGCCCAAGCCGGTTCCGGACCGTGTCGTCTTCGCTGCCCACTGACGCGAACACGGGAAGCACCAACATGAAAAAACTCCTCATCACGCTGCTCGCCGCACTCGGCTTCG
>JAYUPO010000235.1:0-3991 GCA_043760085.1 Burkholderiales bacterium | reverse complement strand
GTGACCGATGCAAATTCGATGCCGAAGAAGGTGTGCGCCTTGCCGAAGCTGATGCCGAAGATGCTCACCGGGTCGATTTGCGCCAGGCCCTTGGGGCCATTGGTGATGTTCACCGGCGCATCCAGGTTGTTCATGAACACGCGGATGATTTCGCCAAAACCCAGCGTGACGATGGCCAGGTAGTCGCCGCGCAATTTGAGCGTGGGCGCACCCAGCAGCACGCCCACCAGCCCGGCCACCAGCGCCCCCAGCGGCACGATGACCCACCAGTAGGTGTGCATGCCGGCCGGCAGTGCCGCCTTGATCCACGGATAGGTTTCATGCAGGTGCGGCGAGGCGAGCAGCCCGAACAGGTAGGCGCCCACGGCATAGAAGGCCACATAGCCCAGGTCGAGCAGCCCGGCATAACCGACCACGATGTTCAGGCCCAGCGCCAGCAGCACGTAGAGCAAGGCGAAATCGAGGATGCGCACCCAGGCGTTGCCGAACTGCTGCGCCACCAGCGGCAGCACCAGCAAGGCCACGGCGCAGAGCAGGAAGACGATGAGTTTTTTCTTCATGGGTGTCTCCCTCTAAGCTCGATCGGCCACCCGTTCACCCAGCAAGCCCTGCGGGCGCAAGGTGAGCACGATGATGAGCACCACGAAGGCGAAGATGTCCTGGTAATGACTGCCCAGCACGCCGCCGGTCAGATCCCCAATGTAGCCCGCGCCTAACGCTTCAATCAAGCCAAGCAGCACCCCACCCAGCATGGCCCCGCCGAGGTTGCCGATGCCGCCGAACACCGCGGCCGTGAAGGCTTTCAAGCCCGGCAGCAGGCCCATGGTGTGTTGGGCCGAACCGTAATTGGCGGCGTACATCACGCCGGCCAGCGCGGCCAGGGCGGCGCCGATGATGAAGGTGGCGGAGATCACCGTGTCAGGCCGCACGCCCATCAACCCGGCCACCTTGGGGTTCTCGGCCGTGGCGCGCATGGCCCGGCCGAGCTTGGTGTGGTTGACCAGGTACAGCAACCCGGCCAGCGTGATGGCGGTGACCACGAGGATCAGGATCTGCACCGTGTTGATCACCGCCCCGCCGATGTGAAAGGGTTCGCTGGGCAGCAGGATCGGGTAGGACTTGACGGTGGGCTTCCAGATGATCATGGCCAGGGTTTGCAGCAGCAGGCTCATGCCCATGGCGGTGATGAGTGGGGCCAGGCGCGGTGCGTTGCGCAAGGGCCGGTAGGCCACTTTCTCGATGGTGTAGTTCAGCGCGCAGCACACGATGACCGCGGCCACCAGCGAAATCAACAACAGCAACCAGCCCGGCAGCCCCATGCCGGCCAGCGCGGTGACCACCGTCCAACTGACCAGCGCGCCGATCATCAGCACATCGCCATGCGCAAAGTTGATGAGATTGACGATGCCGTAGACCATGGTGTAGCCCAGGGCCACCAGTGCATACATGCTGCCCAGCACCAGACCGTTGATGATCTGTTGGATGAAGGTGTCCATGCGCGGTCTCCTGTTCAGGCCTGGCTCGACACCCGTCAGCAACGGGCCCGTTTTCGTTCGTCGTCCAAACGATTCTAGGAGCGGGCCTACGTGGCCCGCGCGCGGGCTAACCCTTTCGCGGCGACCCGGCCACGACACCTGTCGCCGCCGCCTGCGCATTCATTGCCCGCAGTTCGCGCAGCCGCTCGCCGATGCGCAGTTCCAGCCCCCGCGGCACGGGGGCATAGAACTGTTGCCCTTCCAGGCCGGCCGGCAGATAGGTCTCGCCCGCGGCAAAGCCGCCATCTTCATCATGCGCATAGCGGTAGCCGGCGCCGTGGCCGAGCTGCTTCATCAGCCGCGTGGGCGCGTTGCGCAGGTGCTCGGGCACAGGGCGGCTGCTGTCTTGCTTGACCAGCGCACGCACGGCGTTGTAGGCGGTGTAAACGGCGTTGGACTTGGGCGCCACGGCCAGGTAGACCACCGCCTGCGCCAACGCCAGCTCACCTTCGGGCGAGCCCAGGCGTTCATACACCTCGCAGGCGTCGAGCGTCAGGCGCAGCGCGCGCGGGTCGGCCAGGCCGATGTCTTCACTGGCCATGCGCAACATGCGCCGGGCCAGGTAGCGCGGGTCGGCGCCGCCGTCGAGCATGCGCACCAGCCAGTACAGCGCAGCGTCGGGGTCGCTGCCGCGCACGGCTTTGTGCAGCGCGGAGATGGTGTCGTAGAAGTGATCGCCACCCTTGTCGTAGCGGCGCAGGGCCTCGCCCAGGGCCTTTTCGAGTTGCGGCTCGTCGATGTCTGCCAGGCCCGGTGGCAGCGATGCGCACAGGTTCTCGTAGGCATTGAGCAGGCGGCGAGCGTCGCCATCGGCATGCGCCACCAGGCGCGTGCGCGCCGCGGGCGTGAGGGGTGGCGCATCAAGCAAGGCCTGGGCACGGCCCAGCAGCAAGGCCAGGTCGTCGTCACCCAGCGGCTTGAGCACATGCACGCTGGCGCGCGACAACAGTGCCGAGTTGACTTCGAATGACGGGTTCTCGGTGGTGGCGCCGATGAAGGTGAACAGGCCGCTTTCAAC
The DNA here is from genome assembly GCA_043760085.1 of Burkholderiales bacterium. Taxonomy (GTDB): domain Bacteria; phylum Pseudomonadota; class Gammaproteobacteria; order Burkholderiales; family Burkholderiaceae_C; genus Rubrivivax. The sequence goes on along the minus strand of JAYUPO010000235.1, from coordinate 1,438 downwards.
ATGCGGCAAAAAGGCATCTTGCTGCGCCTTGTTGAAGCGGTGCACCTCATCGACGAAGACGATGGTGGCGCGCCCGGCGCGGCGCGCGGCCTTGGCCTGCTCAACGGCTTCGCGGATGTCTTTTACGCCGGCCAGCACGGCCGACAGCACCACGAATTCAGCTTCGACCGCGCCTGCCATCAAGCGCGCCAGCGTGGTCTTGCCGACACCGGGCGGGCCCCACAGGATCATGGAATGCAGCCGCGCATGCTCGAACGCCGCGCGCAACGGCTGGCCCGGGCCAAGCAAGTGCGGCTGGCCGATCACTTCATCAAGTGTGCGCGGGCGCAGCCGCTCGGCCAGGGGCACGGCCGCAGCGGCCTGGCCGTGCACCGGCGCCTCAGCAAACAACGGTGGCTGCGCGGGCATGCCGGTGGCGCGGGCTACTGCTCCACCACGTCGGCACCCGCAGGCGGCTTGAACTGGAAGTTAGCCGCGGGCAGCACGGCATTGGGTTCATAGCGGCTGAACTGCAGCACCGAGCGCTGGCCAAACTGGTCGACGATTTCCACCGCAGCGAGCTGCTTACCGCGAAAGCCCACGCGCACGCTTTGGAACGCCCCTTCCTTTTGCCGCGGCGTGGCCAGCGCCCATTCCAGGCCGTCTTTGGCCGGCTGGTTGGCGAGCTCGAAGTCTTTGTCCAGCGTCGCGCCGGCCAGTAGCGCGGCCGGCGTGGCACCCAAGGCGTCGCCCAGCTTGCGCGAGCTGGCCTGGTTCAAGTCAGCATCGAAGATCCAGACCTTCAGGCCATCAGCCACGATGGTCTGCGCAAACGGTTTTTGGTATTCGAAGCGAAAACGGTTGGGACGCGCGAATTCGAACTGCCCGCTCGACACCTTCTTGCGCGCACCATCGGGCGAGGTCACGGTCTGGGTGAAATCGGCGCGCGCGCTCTTCACGTCGCGCACAAATTCGCGCAGCGTTTCAACCGGGTCGGCGTGGGCCGCGGTGGCCGCCGTGGCCGCCACCAGCGCCAGCCCACATGCCATCAGAAGGTGTTTCATGCGTCGCGTCATCGGAAAGCGCTTCATTCGTCGCGCTTGGGAACCATCAAATCCCGGTTGCCATTGGTATTCATTGAGCTGACCAAACCTGATTTCTCCATCTGTTCCAACAGCCGCGCGGCGCGGTTGTAGCCGATGCGCAGGTGCCGCTGCACCAGCGAGATCGACGCGCGGCGGTGTTGCAGCACGATGGCCACGGCCTGGTCATACAGGCTGTCGCCTTCACCTCCCCCCTCGCCCACCACACCCTCGGTGGCATCGGCCTCCAGCGTGCCGCCTTCGAGCAGGCCTTCGATGTAATTGGGCTGCCCTTGCTTGCGCAGGTACTCCACAACGCGGTGCACCTCTTCGTCGCTGACAAAGGCGCCGTGCACGCGCACCGGCAAGCCGCCGCC
>JAYUPO010000234.1:0-1668 GCA_043760085.1 Burkholderiales bacterium | reverse complement strand
GTGCGTGCCACCGCACAGCTCGCGGCTGGAGCCGATGTCGAGCACGCGAACTTCGTCGCCGTACTTCTCACCGAACAGCATCATGGCGCCCGACTTCTGCGCCTCGTCAATCGCCATCACGCGCGCCTGCGTCGCCGCGTTAGCCAGGATTTCGGCGTTAACGATCGACTCAACCTGCGCCACTTGCGCATCACTCACCGGCGCGTTGTGGGCAAAGTCGAAGCGCGTGCGCTCGGCATTCACCAGCGAACCCTTTTGCTGCACATGCGCGCCCAGCACTTCGCGCAAGGCCTTGTGCATGAGGTGGGTGACGCTGTGGTTGCGCACGGTCCTGGCGCGGCGCTCGGGGTCGACGCGGGCGATGAAGCCGTCACCCACCTCGACCTCGCCTTCGACGATGCGGCCCTGGTGGCCGAACACCGCGGCCTGGATCTTGGTGGTGTCTTCGATGATCACGCGGGCGCGCAGGTTGCGCAGCTCACCGGCGTCACCCACCTGGCCGCCGCTTTCGGCATAGAACGGGGTGTGGTCGAGCACGATCACCACATCGTCGCCCGCCCGCGCACGGTTCACGCTTGCGCCATCCACATACAGCGCCGTGATCTTGCTTTGCTCGCACACCAGGTGTTCGTAGCCGTGGAAGGCCGTGTCCGCGCCGCTGTAGGCCAGACCCTGCGCGACCTTGAACTTGCCCGCAGCGCGCGCCTGTTCGCGCTGGCGCGTCATGGCGGCGTTGAAACCGGCTTCGTCGACCACCACGCCGCGTTCGCGGCAAACATCGGCGGTGAGGTCGAGCGGGAAGCCGAAGGTGTCGTGCAGCTTGAAGGCCAGGTCGCCGTCGATCTGTTTTGTGCCGCCCGCCAAGGCGCCTTCAAGGATCTCCATGCCATTGGCAATGGTCTGGAAGAAGCGTTCTTCTTCCTGCTTCAGCACCTCGGTCACGCGCACGGCGTCGCGGCGCAGTTCGGGGTAGGCCTCGCCCATTTCGGCCACCAGCGGCGCCACCAGGGCGTGGAAGAACGGCTTGCGCGCCCCCAGCTTGTAGCCGTGGCGGATGGCCCGGCGGGCAATGCGGCGCAGCACGTAGCCGCGGCCTTCATTGCCCGGAATCACGCCATCGACCACCGTGAAGGCGCAGGAGCGAATGTGGTCGGCAATCACCTTCAGCGACGCGGCTTCACGGTCGCAGTCTTTTGCGCCGGCCGCATCGACCACGCGCTTGGCTTCGTCCAGCAAGCGCATGAACAGGTCGACCTGGAACACGCTGTGCACGCCTTGCAGCACGGTGGCCAGGCGCTCCAGGCCCATGCCGGTGTCCACACTCGGCTTGGGCAGCTTGTGCATCGCGCCGTCATCGGTGCGGTTGAATTGCATGAAGACGTTGTTCCAGATCTCCACGTAACGGTCGCCGTCTTGCTCGGGCGAGCCCGGCGGGCCGCCGGCCACGGCCGGGCCATGGTCGTAGAAGATTTCGCTGCACGGGCCGCACGGGCCCGTGTCGCCCATCATCCAGAAGTTGTCGGATGCATAGCGCGCGCCATTGTTGTCGCCGATGCGCACGATGCGCTCGGCCGGCAGGCCGATCACCTTCAACCAGCTCTCGTAGGCCTCGTCGTCCTCGGCGTAGACCGTGGCCCAGAGCCTTTCCTTGGGCAGCTTGAAATGCTC
>JAYUPO010000233.1:0-4001 GCA_043760085.1 Burkholderiales bacterium | reverse complement strand
TCAGCCAGGGTGCCGGCTTCGCGGCTGATCTTGCCGCGGTAGCCGGGGTAACCTGAATCGAAATTGGCCAGGCAGCCCATGCCCACGGCATGGTGGTTGCGCCCTGTGAGCAGCGCCGCGCGCGTGGTGGAGCACATGGCCGTGGTGTGCAGGCCCGTATAACGCAGGCCTTGAGCGGACAAGGCGTCGATGTGCGGCGTGCTGATCGGCGAGCCGTAGCAGCCGAAGTCGGAGAACCCCACATCGTCGAACAGGATCAGCAGGATGTTTGGCGCGCCGTTCGGGCGCTTGGGTGAGGCGGGCCAATGGGGTGGCTGGGCGGCGGTGTCCGGCATCACGGGTTCCTTGTTTCAAGCCGGCCAGGGCGCGGCATCGACCACCGGGAAGCTGCCCGCAAAACGGTCGAGCATGCCGAAGAACAGTGCCACGAGCTGCTGCTCGCCGCTGACCCGAAGCTGGCCTTCGGCCATGGCCTGCAGCGGCGCCAGGCGCTGTTGCAGCAGGGCTTCGAAGGTGGCGCGGGTGAGCACCAGCGCCACCTCGGCGCTCGGCGGTTGATCAATGCGCAGGCTGCTCAGCGCGCCGTTGGAAAGCTCGAGCAACCAGTGCTCGCCGCTGTCGCTGAAATGCCAGGCCATGCTGAACGCCTGCGCGCCGGCCTTGGGTGCATTCAGGCGCACGGCCAGCGCGTCGAACAGCAGCTCGTTGCTCAGCGCCGGCAGCAAGGCCAGGCCAGCCGGGCCCTTGGGCAGGCGCGGCGGGCCGTTGCGGTATTCGTGCGCGCCCAGCAAAAAGGCGTTGCGCCAGGTGGCGCTTTCGGCCTGGTAGCCCATTTGCTCCAGGGCGCGCGCAGCCAGTTCGCGTGCCGGCGCATGGTCGGGTTGCGCATACACCGCATGCTTCATCACCTCGGCCACCCAGCGGTATTCGCCGCGCTCGAAGTCGGCCTGCGCGCGCGCAAGCAGCGCGGCCATGCCGCCCATGTAGGCCACGTACTTTTGCGCCGCGGCCACCGGCGGCAGGGCATGCAGGTTGGCCGGGTGCGCGTCGTACCAGCTCAGATAGCGCTGGTAGATGGCCTTGACGTTGTGCGACACCGTGCCGTAATAGCCGCGCGCATGCCAGCGCTGTTGCAAGCTCACCGGTAACGTTAACCCTTCGGCAATTTCCGCCGGCTTCAGGCCGTGGCTCATCAGCCGCACGGTCTGGTCGTGCAGCACGCGGTACAGGTCGCGCTGTTCACTCAAAAAACGGCGCACCGCGGCGTTGCCCCAGGTGGGCCAGTGGTGCTGGGCCAGCACCACATCGCTGCGCGGGCCATAGCGGTGCAGCGCCACATGCAGGTACTTGCTCCAGGCCAGCGCATCGCGCACCGCCGCGCCGCGCAAGGGGCACAGGTTGTGCAGGTTGTGGGTGGCGTTCTCGGCCAGGTTCAATGCGCGTTCGCCGGGGAAGAAGAAGTGCATTTCCGCAGGCGCTTCGGTCTCGGGCGTGAGCTGGAATTCAATCTCGATGCCGTCAATGACATGCACTTCGTGTTCACGCTCGATGCTCAGAGTGGGCGCGATCAGGCTGGGCGCGCCGATCGGCAAGGTCTTGCCCAGGCCGGCATCCACCTGGCCCGCCGGGCCCTTGGGCAAGGTGTGGCCGAACTGGAATTGCGAGCGCCGCGCCATGGCCACGCCGGCGATGACGTTTTCGGCCACGGCGTGGTGCATGAAACCGGCCGGGGCGATGATCTGCACCTCGCCCGCATCCACCTGCGCCTGCGAAACCAGCCCGGCCACGCCGCCGAAATGGTCGCTGTGGCTGTGGCTATACATCACCGTGTGCAGTTTGCGCCGGCCCTGCGGGTCGCGGTGTTGCCGGTACAGCGCCAGCGCAGCGGCCGCGGTGGCGGGGCAGGTGAGCGCATCGAGCGCGATCAGCCCGGCATCGCCTTCAATGAAAGTGATGTTGGCGATGTCCAGCCCACGCACCTGGTAGATGCGCGGCGTCACCTGGAACAGGCCGTGAATGCGGTTCAGCCGCGCCTGGCGCCACAGGCTGGGGTGCACGGTGTCGGGCGCCTGCTCGTGACTCAGGAAGCGGTAGGCACGCTGGCTCCACACCACATGGCCGTCGGGGCGGATGATTTCAGCCTCGTCGATGCTGCCGAGAAAACCGCGCTGTGCATTGGCAAAGTCTTCGCCATCGTCCGGCGGCAGTTGGCCGCGCACCAGGTGCAGCAGGTCAAGCGTGGGGCCGTAGGCGCGGGTCACGGGCGTTCCTGGGCAGGGGGGTGGCTAGGGTCTGTTGACACATGAATCACGCGGGTGCGATTCATATTTCAACAGACCCGAGCTTGTCGAGCAGTTCGATCAGCATGGCGTGCTCGGCGCGGCTGAGGTGGCCGAGCAGTTTGTGCTCCATCGGTTCGGCCGCGGCGGCGGCCTCGATGGCGAGTTTGCGCCCCCTGTCGGTGAGACCCACATGCTGCGAGCGGCCATCAGCCGGGTTGCGTTCGCGCTTGATCAGGCTACGCGCCTGCATGCGGTCGAGCAGCAGGGTGAGGTTGGGCGCGGTCATCGCTAGCGCGCGGGCCAGGCGCTTGGGCGCCAGGGCGGTGTTGGCATGCAGCAGCATCAACAGCGAGAACTCCACCTTGCGCAGTTGCAAGGGCTTGCCGATGTGCACTTCAAACAGCGCATAGGTGGTGACCGCGGCGCGCGCAATGTGAAAGCCCACGATGCCATGCAAGGGCCCGAACGACAAGCGCGGCGCCGCGGCCGCGGCCGGCGCGGGCGGGGCAAGTGGGGGGCGCGCATTCATGGCGGCAGGAACGGCAAGGCCGCGTCGTGCTGGCGCACGCGGTGCCAGTGCACCTGGGCTTGCGGCAGCAGCCACTCCAGGCCAAAGCGCGCTGCGTGCAGCCATTGCGCCGCGCTGCGGCCGCCGGCGGCGCTGGCGCAGCTTGGGTCGAGCGCGCAACGCGCCAGGCGGGCCCAGGCCCAGGCCATGAGCGCGTGGCCAATGCCGGCCAGCATGTCGTCGGCCGCGCGCAGCGGCCATTCGGGGTCGGCCCGTGCGCCGGCCTGCATGTTCGACAACAGCGCCGCCTGGGCCTGGGCCCAGCATTCAAGCTGCTGCGCCAGGGCCTGGCCAAAGGCGCGCGTGTCGTCGCGCGCGGCACAGGCATCCACTTCCTCAGCCAGCAACGCACGCAAACGAGTCGCGCGCGCGCCACCATCGTCAAGCAACTTGCGTTGCATCAGGTCAACGGCCTGAATTTCGTTGGTGCCTTCGTAGATGAGCGCAATGCGGCTGTCGCGCACGGTTTGCTCGATGGCGAAGTCATGCGTGTAGCCGTAGCCACCGAACACCTGCAAGGCTTCATCAGCGCTGCGATGGCCCAGCTCGGTGAAGAGAGCTTTGGCCACCGGCGTGAGCAGGGCCACATGCTCGCCGGCGGCCTGGCGGCGCTGCGCATCGGGGTGCTGTTCACTTTCATCAAGCAGCAGCGCGGTGAAGTAACCCAGCAGCCGCACCGCATCAAGCCGGGCGCGCAGCGTCCACAACACGCGGCGCATGGCGGGGTGCCAGGCGATGGGGTCGGGGCCGCTGGTTTTTTCCACGCCACCGGGCCGCTGCGCCGCGCGCATTTGCAAACGTTCAGTGGCGTAGGCCCAGGCGTTTTGTGTCGCCGCTTCGAGGTGGCCCACGCCCTGCATGGCCACATGCAGGCGGGCCGAGTTCATCATCAGGAACATCGCCTGCAAGCCGCGGTTAGGCTCACCGATCAGCCAGCCTTCAGCATCTTCAAAGCGCAACTGGCAGGTGGCGCTGCCCTTGATGCCCATCTTCTTCTCGATGCCGTTGCATCGAATGGAATTGCGCCTTCCATCGGGCAGGAACTTGGGCGCCAGAAACAGCGATAGCCCCTTGCTGCCTGCCGGCGCGTCTGGCAGCCTGGCCAGGACCAGGTGCACGATGTTGTCGGTGAGGTCGTGTTCACCGCCCGA
>JAYUPO010000232.1:0-1670 GCA_043760085.1 Burkholderiales bacterium | reverse complement strand
TCGTCAACACCATCCGCCAATACAACCAGGCGCCCGTGGCGGGCTATTTCTACTCGGCCTACCCGTTGGGTGAGGTGCCCGATCTGTGCCGGGCGGTGCGGCAGGAGCACATGTCATGAACGCGCCACAGCGTCTGGTGGTGCGCCAGCCCCACGCAGCATGCGTGCGCCATTTGATCGTGCAGTTTCCGCTCAGCGGGGCGGCCAAGCACTTTGTCAACGAGCTGGCGCGCGAGCATGCCCCGGCGCTGGCTGGCGATGCCGGCGCCGGCGCGGTTGAACTGGCCATCGGCCTGAGCTTCCAGGGCCTGCGCGCGCTGAACCTGCCGCTGCCCTACCAGGCCGCCCTGGCGCGGCTGGCGCCGGCCTTTGCACAAGGCGCGCCACTGCGGGCGGCGGAGTTTCTCGGCGACACCGGGCCCAGTGCGGCCACGGCCTGGGAGCCGGGCTTCGGGCTGCTGCAGGCGCATGCGGTGATCACGCTGCATGCGAGCACCGAGCCGGCCTTGCAACGAGCCGCCGGTGCGATTGAGGATCTGGCCCGCAGCGCCGACGTGGCCATCGTCGGCCAGCAATTTGGCGCGCGCCTGGGCCACCCGGACGGCAAAGAAGGCGAATGGGTGCACTTCGGCTACCGCGACGGCCTGACCCGGGTGCAGGTGAAGGGCTACACCAGCGACACCGCCGCGCCCGCGCACGCCACCGGCGAGCTGCTGCTGGGCCACGCCAACGACGCCAGCTTCAACCCCTGGGCACTGCCCCTGAGCCCGGCACGCATGCGCCAGTTTTTCAACAACGGCAGCTTTGGCGTGCTGCGCAAGATGCAGCAGGACGAGCCGCTGTTTCGCCAGCGCCTGGGCGAATGGGCCAGGCAACTGGGGAAAGATGAAGACTTCGTGCGCGCCAAGCTGTGCGGTCGTTGGCCCGACGGCCGCTTGTTCGACGCCACCGGCCAGGTGAGCGACCCGGCTGCCGCGCCGCCGGGCGACAACTTCAATTTCAACGCCGACCCCGACGGCCTGGGTTGCCCCTTTGGCGCCCACATCCGGCGCATGAACCCGCGTGGCCAGGGCGTGGTGCATGAGCGTGGCCGCCCGCTGGTGCGCCGCGGCATGCCCTATGGCCCGGCCTACAGCGACGCCACGGCAGGGGCCAGGCGCGGCTTGCTCGGCCTGTTCTTTTGCGCCAGCCTGGAAGAGCAGTTCGAGCATGTGCTGGGCCAGTGGGCCGACCGCAACCCGATCGGGCCGCACAACCCCGGCCAGGCCAAGGACCCGTTCGCCGCCACGCACGACGACCCGCAGGCCGCCTTCGCCGTGCCGCTGGGCAAAGACCAGCCGCCGGCGCTGCTGCGCAGCTTTGCACCCTTCGTCACCACGCGCGGCACGGTGTACCTGTTCTACCCCGCGCAAGCCGCCTGGGGCATGCTGTGCAGCGGGCAGGACTACGCTGAAGATGGCCAGCCCGGGAGCTTTGATTGAACCCGCCCGTGCGCAGCGCGGCCGGGGTCGAGCCCGAACCGCTGCGCGAGCAGCCGCCGGCCGACCGTTTTTGCGACCTGGTGCTCACCGGCGGCGTGGCCAGCGGCGTGGTCTACCCCTGGGCCATTGTTGAACTGGCGCGGCACTACCGGTTTCGCAACATCGGCGGCAGCTCGGTTGGCGCCATGGC
>JAYUPO010000231.1:0-4007 GCA_043760085.1 Burkholderiales bacterium | reverse complement strand
GTCACGCTCTGATCGCCGCGGCTGCCGCGCAGGCGCTGCGCGACCCAGGCCGCCACGGCCTGCGCTACGGCACGCTGGCCGCGGGCCTGGCGCTGGTGGGCCTGCTGTTCGTGCCGGTGCCCACGCGCGTGGGCGGCCATGCCCGGCTGGAAGGCGCGGTGCAGCGCGTGCTGGTGGCACCGGCGGATGGCTTCTTGGGCCAGGTGCATGTGCGCCCGGGCGACACCGTGCGCGCCGGCCAGGTGTTGGCAGAACTGGCCGAACAAGACTTGCAGGTGGAACGCGCGCGTTGGGAAAGCCAGCTCGCGCAGCACGAAAACGCCTACAGCGCGGCGCATGCCGGGGCCAACCGCACGCAGCTCGTCATCAACCAGTCGCGCGCTGCCGAAGCCCAGGCGCAGCTCGATCTGGTGAATGCCCGCCTGGCGCGCACGCACATCACGGCGCCATTTGCGGGCGTGGTGATTCGCGGTGATTTGAGCCAGCAGTTGGGTGCGCCCTTGCAGCAAGGCAGCGAGCTGATGACGCTGGCGCCGCTGGACGCTTATCGCGTGATGGTTGAAGTGGACGAGCGCGACATCGCAGCCGTTCAGCTCGGCCAGGCCGGCACGGTGGCGCTTTCTGCGCTGCCCTGGCAGACCCAGGCCATTCGCGTCAGCCGCATCACGCCCATGGCCACGGTGGTCGACGGGCGCAATGTCTATGAGGTGCAGGCCGAGCTTGAGAGCAACACCGCCGAGCTGCGCGCCGGCCTGCAAGGCAGCGCACACATCACCACCGGCCAGGCGCCGGCGTTGTGGAACGCCTCGCGCCGCCTGGTGCAGGCGCTGCGGCTGCTGTGGTGGGAGTGGCTGGGGTGAGCGCCGCCCGGCCGCCCGAAGGCGCTCGCACCGCAGTGCGCAGCACGAAGGACCTTCAATGACCGAATCGCTGACCAGCACGCAGTGGTTTCGCGTCGCCGCGCTGCGCCCGCAGCTCGATGCCCAGGCGCGTGTGCAGCGCGTGACCTACCGGCGCGCCGTGTGGCATGTCTTGCAGCGTGGTGATGGCGCGCGCAGCCACCGCCTGAACGCCGCGGCCTACGCCTTCGTGGCGCGCTGCAACGGGCAGTTGAGCCTGCAACGTTTGTGGGAACTTTTGCTGCATGAGCAGCGTGACGCCGCCCCAACGCAAGACGAGTTGCTGCGCCTGCTGGCCCGGTTGCATGCGGCCGCGCTGATCAGCTTTGACCGCCGGCCTGACTTCGGGCCCCAGGGCGTGTTGCACGAGCCGCTTGACGCGCGTGGCGATGCAGCCGGCTCAGGTGCACCCGCCAACACCCTGCTGTCGTTTCGCCTGCCCTTTGGCCGGCCCGATGCGTTGCTGGCCGCGCTGAGCCCGTATGCCCGCGGCGCCTTCACACGCACGGCGCTGGGCCTGTGGCTGGCCGCTATCTTGTGGATGATCGTGGCGGCGGCACTGAACCGGGTTGAGCTCAGCCATCACGCCGGCGTGTGGATGCAAACGCCGCGCATGCTGCTCATCACCTGGCTGTGCTACCCGGTGGTGAAAGCGCTGCATGAGCTGGGCCATGGCCTGGCCGTGAAGCACCTGGGCGGCCAGGTGCCGGAATGGGGCGTCACGGTCATGATGTTCATGCCGGTGCCGTATGTGGACGCCTCGGCCAGCGCCTTGCAGGCTTCAGCGCGCGGCCGCGCCCTGGTCAGCGCGGCCGGCATCATGGTCGAGCTGGCCCTGGCCGCTGCGGGCCTGGCCTTGGCGCTGCACGCCCAGCCGGGCTGGTTGCATGACGTCGGCCTGGCCGTGTTCTTCATCGGCACGGTTTCCACGCTGGTGGTCAACGGCAACCCGCTGCTGCGTTTTGACGGCTACCACGTCTTGTGCGATGCCCTTGAGTTGCCCAACCTGGCGCGGCGCAGCGCACAACATTGGCTGGAATGCCTGCGCAGGCAGGTGTTAGGCGAAACCATGGCGCAGCCGCTGCACGCGGCGCCAGGTGAACGCGCCTGGCTCTGGGCCTACGCGCCGGCGGCCCTGCTGTGGCGCGTGCTCATTGCCTGTGCCGTGGTCGCCTGGCTGGGCAGCCTGTCCTTCCTGTTCGGCTTGGTGGTGGCCGCGCTGCTGCTGTGGGCCGGCGTCGTGCGCCCGGCCTGGGGCCTGGTGCAGCACTTGCAGCGCCTGCCGCACCACCAGCCCAGCACGCAGCGGGCGCGCCGGCGTGGCTGGGCCCTGGGCGCGGCGCTGCTGGCGCTGGCCGCGCTGCCCCTGCCCTTTGCCAGCGTGGTGCCCGGCGTGGTGTGGTTGCCCGACGCCGCCTTGCTGCGCGTGGCCAGTGCAGGCTTTGTGCAAGAGATCCTGGCCCAGCCCGGCCAGCAGGTGCAGGTGGGTCAGCCGCTGCTGCGCCTGGCCGCGCCCATGCTCAGCGCGGAGTGCCAGGCGCTCGAAGCGCGCGCTGCGGCGCTCGATGCTGAAGGCATCCAGGCCCAGCGCAGCGAACCCGCGCGCGCGGCCAGCCTGGAGCGCGAAGCCGCGGCCTTGCAGGTGCAAATTGAACGCTGCCTGCAACGCCAGGAACAGCTCACGCTGCGCGCCGGCATGGCCGGGCGCTTGCAGTTGGCCCAGGCGCAAGACCTGAGCGGGCGCTACCTGAAGCAAGGCACGCTGGTGGGCCAGGTGATGGACGGCTCGCCCAGCCTGGTGCGCGTGGCCGTGGGCCAGGAACAGGCGGCCTTGCTGCATGAGCGCACGCAAGCGGTGAGCGTGCGCCTGGCCGAAATCGGCGCGCCCGCGCATGCGGCCATGTTGCTGCGCGACGGCACCGGCGCGGTGACCCAACTGCCCAGCGCGGCCTTGGGCGACCGTGGCGGCGGCAGCGTGCCCACCGACCCGGCCGACCCGCATGGCCTGAAGGCGCAACGTGCCGTGGTGCTGGCCGATGTGTTGTTGCCCGCCAGCCTGGGCGAGCGCGTGGGCGGCCGCGCCTGGGTGCGTTTTGACCATGGCTTGGCGCCGCTGGCGCTGCAAGCGGCCAACGCCATGCAGCAAGTCTTTCTGCAGCACTTCAACCCCGGGCAATGATGCGCACGGCCCCGGCTCCCGCACTGCCCAGCCCTGGCCTGAGCTTTGGCGCCTACCCGCTGCGCGCCTGGCCGCCACCGGGTGCGTTTGCGCCGGCAGCGGCCTGGCATGCCAGGGTGTGCCGCGCGGGCGACGCCCTGGCGGCGGTGTTGGCGCCTGTGCAACGCGCCGTCATGGGCCGCTCGCACACGCGCTGGCTGGCCCAGGTGCGTGCGCAGCAGCAGGCCTGGGCCGCGCGCCCCGCCGCAGATCACCAAACCGCCTTGTATGAGCTGCGCGCCCAGCTCGCCGCACACGGTTTCGGCGCGGCCCAGCCGGCGCTGCAGGCGCAGGCCCTGGGCTGCGTGGCCGCCGCGGCGCAGCGCAGCCTGGGCCGTGACCCCTTCAACGTGCAGTTATGCGCCGCGCGCGCCATGCTGGGCGGGCAGTTGGCCGAAATGGCCACCGGCGAAGGCAAGACCCTGGCCGCCGCACTGGCCGCCGCGGTGGCCGCCCTGGCCGGCGTGCCGGTGCATGTGATGACGGTGAACGACTACCTGGTGGCGCGCGATGCCGAGCAGCTTGGCCCCTTCTACGCCAGCCTGGGCTTGAGCGTGGGCGCCGTGCGCAGTGGCAGCAGCACCGCGCAGCGCCGCGACGCCTATGCCGCCAGCATCTGCTACGCCACCGCCCGTGAGGTGGCGTTCGATTACCTGCGCGATCAGCTCGAACACCCGCCGGCCCATGCCGCGCAGCAGCGCATGGCTGGCCCCGCCGCGGCCAGCACGCCGCCGCGCCTGCGCGGCCTGTGCATGGCCGTGGTCGATGAAGCCGACAGCCTGCTGATCGACGAAGCCACGTTGCCGCTGATCCTGGCCGAAGCGGTGGACGACGCGGCCCAGCGCGCCGCCTGCTACCAGGCCTTGCACCTGGCGCGCGCGCTGCGCGAA
>JAYUPO010000230.1:0-10713 GCA_043760085.1 Burkholderiales bacterium | reverse complement strand
GGTCTTGCAGCGGGATGTAGTTGGCGATCACGGTCACGTAGTCGGTGCGGCCGGGTTCGTAGCTGCGGAACATGTAGAAGTCGGTGGCATCGACCTTGGGCACGGTGGTGATGAAGGGCGCCTCGCGGTGGCTGGATGCCATTGCGGCGGCGCCGATCAGGCTGCTGGCCAGCAAGGCGGCCGCGGCAACGCGGCTCAACGGGTAACGGGTGTTCATGTGATCTCCTTCGAGCTGGGGGTAACGCATTGCTGCGTTGGACTCGATGCCGCAAACCGGCACCTGGGCTCACATACGCGCCGCAGCTTCGATCGGATGAGCTGAATTCAGATTGGCCGCTGCACTGTCGAAACAAGCGCGCCACGGCAGGCCGTGGCGCGTAGTGGCACGAAGGAAATTCAGATCTCAGATCTGCAGCTTGCCCAGTGACACGATCGGCCCCGTGGGTGCGCCGGTGGGTGAGCCCCCTTGCGGCTCAACGCTGACCGCAAAGGCCGCGGTGTCGAGCAGCAGTCTGGTCCTCAGCAAGGTGGTGGCACCATCTGCGCGCACCAGGCCCAATGAGCGCGGCGCGCCCTGCGGCGGCACGGCCCACAACTCAAGCGCCCGCCCTGGCGTCAAGGCAAGGTCGTTGAGCGGGCGCAGCACCAGCGCCCGGCCATCGGCGCTGATGCTGGCCACGAAGCTGGCGTTCAGCGCCTGCGCCGCCTCGGGGTTGGCCGCCAGGATGGTGATCACGGGCGGCTGCGCCGGCGGCACCTGGTTCACCAGCACCAGCAGGGCCACCGCGGCCACGCTGCTCAGCGCGCTGAGGCCACGCCACAGGCTCAACATCTGCCACCAGCGCGGGGCGGGTACTTGATCAGCGAACAAGCGGGCCTCGATGCGCTGCCACACGCGCGCCGGTGGCTTGACTTCAGGCACGCTGGTGCTCAGCGGCACCAGGCGCTCCTGCCACACCGCTACGGCTTGGCGCAAGGCGGGGTGGGCACCGAGCAGGGCGTCGAAGCGCCGCCGCGCAGCACCGCGCAAGGTGCCCAGCACGTATTCACTGGCCAGGCGGTCGGCGAGTTCGCGTCGGCTGTAGTCCATGTCAGCGTCGCCGCACCGCACCCGGGCGGCGAGTAATGAGGGCAGGGCGTGTGTTCATGCTATTTCCCACCGGCCAGTTCGGAGCTGGGGTGGCCCAGGCACTCCTTCAAGGTCAACAGCGCTCGGCGCACCCAGCTCTTGACGGTGCCTAGCGGTTGCTGCAACTGTTGCGCCACCTCGGCATGCGACAAACCCTGGTAATAAGCCAGCGCCACGCACTGCTGCTGCTCGGGCTTGAGCTGGTCCACACAGCGCGTCACCGCCCGCGCCGCGGCGGCTTGTTGCAGCAGTTCCAGCGGGCCGGCGTCTTGGCTGGGCAGTGCGTTCAGCAGGTCGTCGTCATCGTCGCCGTCACGGGCCACGCGCGTGCTCGTGGTGGCCACTTCGGTCTTGCGGCGGCGCAGGCTGTCGATGGCGCGGTTGCGCGCAATGCTGGTCAACCAGGTCATGGGTTGGCTGCGCGCGGCCTCGAAGCCCTGCGCTGACCGCCAGACATTGATGAACACTTCCTGCAACACGTCCTCCGCCTGAGCGCTGTTGCTGTTGATACGCAGGATGACCCCAAAAAGATGCGCATGCGTGGCACCGTACAAGGCTTCAAAGGCCTGCCGATCGCCAATTGCTACACGCGACAGCAGTTGTGCCAGGGCAGTGCTGCGCTCGCTCCAGGCTGGCGTGGGGGGGCTCATGTCAATGGTTGCTGTGGCTCTGCCAAGCGCAGTATGGCGTGCGCCGGGCGCACTTCACCCGCGCAGCCTTGGTTCATCCGGGGTCTTGCATCCGGCGTGCCCGCCAGTGCGTAGGCGCTGGCTGACGACGGCCGGGCGTGCTGCCACCTTGTGCCCGGCTTGCTGCGCCCTCGTTGAACAGTGTTCAACCCCGCCCCTTCCAGGGCACCAGGCGGCGCTCCACCCAGCGCATGAACAAGTCGAACAGGTAGGCCACGACACCGATCACGATGATGCCCATGACGACGATGTCGGTGCGCAGAAAGTTGCTCGCATTCAGCACCATCTGCCCCAGGCCGACGTTGGCGGCCACCATTTCGGCGGCCACCAGCGTGGTCCAGCCAAAGCCGATGGCCACCCGCATGCCGACCAAAATTTCGGGCAACGCCGCCGGCAGCACCACATGGCGCACCACCTGGGTGTAGCTGGCGCCCATGGAGTAAGCGGCGTTGATCTGCTCTTGCGCCGCGCTCTTCATGCCCGAACGCGCGGCCAGCGCCAGCGGGGCGAAGCAGGCCAGGAA
Organism: Burkholderiales bacterium; assembly: GCA_043760085.1. GTDB lineage: Bacteria > Pseudomonadota > Gammaproteobacteria > Burkholderiales > Burkholderiaceae_C > Rubrivivax. The sequence goes on along the minus strand of JAYUPO010000230.1, from coordinate 8,372 downwards.
AATGAGCAGCACCTTGGGCAATTCGTCAATGCCGAACCAGATGATGATCAGCGGCAAGTAGGCCAGCGGCGGCAACGGGCGATAGAACTCGATGGGCGGGTCGAAGATGCCGCGCGCCACGCGGCTCATGCCCATCGCAATGCCTATGGGCACGGCGGTTAACACGGCGAGCAAGAAGGCCGCGGCCACGCGCAGCAGGCTGGCCAGCAGGTGCTGCCACAAGGGCTTGTCATTGGCCGTGCCGTTGACGTATTCCATGAACTGCTGCGCTACCGACTGCGGGCTGGGCAGGAACAGCGGCTTGATCAGGCCGGCTGCCGTGATGGCCCACCACAGCAAAAACAGCACGGCGATGGTGGCGATGCTGATGCCCACGCTGGCACCTTCGCCCGGCGTTCTGAAAGCACTGGTCTTCTGCGCTTCAGGCATGGGCAACTTCGGTGTGGCGCTGGTGCACGTGGGCCAGCACCTCTTCGCGCAGGGCAATGAAGTCGGGGGCTGACTTCACGGCGCGCGCATCGCCGGTGGCCAGGAAGCGGCGCGAAAACGGCAGATCTTCATAGGTGTGAGTGATGCGTCCAGGCCGTGGGCTCATCAACACCAGGCGCGTGCCCAGGAACAGTGCCTCTTCCACCGAGTGGGTGATGAAGAACACCATCTTGTGCGTGGCCGCCCAGGCCTTGAGCACGATCTCCTGCACCTGCTCGCGGGTGAAGGCGTCGAGCGCGCCCATGGGTTCGTCCATCAACAACACCGCCGGGTCATTGGCCAGCGCGCGCGCAATGCCCACGCGCTGCTGCATGCCGCCGGAAAGTTCATACACGGCGTGCGCGCCATAGCCGGACAGGCCCACCAGGGCGAGCTTGTCTTCGGCCACCTGCGCGCGTTCAGCCAGCGGCACGCCGCGCAAGCGCAAGCCCAGCGCCACGTTGTCTCGAACGTTAAGCCAGGGCATCAGTGCATGCTTCTGGAACACCACGCCGCGCTGCGCGCCGGGGCCGCTCACGGCTTGGCCGTCGAGCATGATGCTGCCCGTGGTGGGCGGCAAAAAGCCTGCTATGCAGTTCAGCAGCGTGGTCTTGCCGCAGCCCGATGCGCCCAGGGCGACGACGAACTCGCCGCCCTCGATGCGCAGATTGACGGGCGCCAGCGCATGCAGCGCGCCGCCCTTGACGGCGTAGTGGACGCTGACGTCTTTGAGATCAAGTGTGGACATGGCCAAATTGAAAGAAGAAGGGAGCGGGCCACTGCCGGCCGGCTCCCTCATGGCGCTTGCTCGCCCTCTTCAGCGAGCGCGGGCTGTCATTTCGCCATGGCCTTTTTCACATAGGCATCGGTCACGAACACGCCGTAGTCGGGCTTCACCTCCTGAATGCGCCCTTGCTCCTTCAGGAACTTGGCCGTCTCTGCCATGGCCTTGGCGGCGCCGCCGCCGAGCCACTTCGCGCCCATTTGCTCTTGCGCGGTGGGGTAGACGTACAGCGCCATGGCGGCGGGCACGTCTTTCGCATCCGCCTTGGTCCACTTGGCCACAGCCTTCACCTCGGCGGAGTCGGCCGTCCACTTGGCTTTGTTCGTGCGATAGGCGTTGTCGGCCTTGTTCAAAGCCTGCACCAAGGCCACCATGAAGCCTTCATTCGCCGCGGCCCATTTGGCATTCACGATCAAGCCATCGAACGTGGGGTAGCCCTGGGCGCCGATGCTCTTGCTGCTGGCAATGGTCTTGCCGTTGCCCTTGATCTTGCTGAGCACCGGGTCCCAGATGAACGTGGCGTCAATGTCGCCGCGCTCCCAGGCCGCGGCAATTTCAGGCGGGCGCATGTTCATCACGTTCACGCTCTTGGCATCCACGCCCTCAAGCTTCATGGCCGCCATCAACTGGTAGTGCGCCGTGCTGACGAACGGCGTGGCAACCTTCTTGCCCTTCAGGTCTTTGACGCTGTTGATGCCGCTGCCGTTGCGCGCGATCAGCGCTTCGGCGTCGGCAATGTCATCAAGAATCCAGAACAGCTTGATGTCCTGGCCCTGGCTGGCCGCCGCGGTGAGCGGGCTGGAGCCGGCCTCGCCGATGTGCACGTCGCCACTGGCCATGGCCTTGATCACGTCGCCACCGCCGCCGAACATGCGCCAGTTGATCTTGTAGCCGGTGGCTTTTTCAAGCTCACCGCTTTCCATCACGGTGCGCCACGGCACCAGCATGTCCTGGTGCGCGAACGTCACTTCCTTGGTCTGGGCCAGCGCCGCGCCGGCCAGGCTGAACAGGGCCACCGCGGTGGCGAGCAATCGTTGAACTGTCATGACACTCCTCTATCGTTAAGGTGATGAAAGAACCCGGCCCCGGCATTCATGCCGCGCCCGAACCGATGGTGGCCCCGCCGTCGATCACCAGCGTGTGCCCGGTGGTAAAGGCGCCCGCTGCAGAGGCCAGGAACACGGCCGCGCCGGCAATCTCTTGCGGCGTGCCGATGCGCTTCAGGCTGGCGCTGGCCGTGGCGCGCTTGAGCGTGGCGGGGTCGTCCCACAGCGCCTTGGCAAAGTCGGTCTTGATCAGCCCCGGCGCAATGCAGTTCACGCGCACCCCGCGCGGGCCGAATTCATCGGCCAGGTTGCGCGCCAGCGCCATGTCCGCCGCCTTGGAAATGCCGTAGGCGCCCAGCACCGTGGTGGCGCGCAGGCCGCCGATGCTGGAAATGATGGTGATGGAGCCTTCGCCGCGTTCAAGCATCTCGGGTGCAACCATTGAAATCAGCCAATGGTTGCTCACAATGTTGTTGTCGAGAATCTTGCGGAACTGCTCGTCGCTGATGCCGGCCATGGGCCCGTAATACGGGTTGCTGGCCGCGTTGCACACCAGGGCGTCGATGCTGCCGAAGGCGCGCCGGGTTTCGTCCACCAGGTGTTGCAGGCCTTCCTTCGACGCGATGTTCGCTGCCACCGCAATGGCCGTGCCGGCGCCGTGCCGCGCGTTGATGGCCGCAGCCACTTCGTCGCAAGCCGGTTGCTTGCGGCTGGACACCACCACCCGCGCGCCGTGCACCGCCATTTCTTCGGCAATGGCCTTGCCGATGCCGCGTGATGAGCCGGTGATGAGGGCAACCTTGCCGGTCATATCGAACAGAGACATGAGTAAACCTGCTGGGGGTTATGTTGGGGTTGGCTCAGAACTTCGAGGCAGCGAAGTATCGGCGTTGCGGGTCTTGCGGGCTGGAACCGATCTCGCGCACCAAGCCGCGTTCAACCAGCGCTGCCAGGCGTGTGCGGGCCGTGCGCGGCGTGCGCTGGATGTGCGCGGCAATCTCGTTGGTTGAATGCCCTTGACCTGCTGCCAAGAGATCGAGCACCGCCTGGTCAAGGTCGTCAGGCTTTGCCCGTGGGCCGCGCTCGGTGCCGAGCGTGACGCGAAAGCGCGCGCCGATCTCTTCCAGTTTGGGTGGCGGCAAGCCGGCGCCGCTGCACGCAGCGCTCATGCGCTGGATGCCGCTGCCCCATTGCTCAATCAAGCCAAGTTCATGGAACACGCGGCCGATGACGCGATTGCGCAATTTCGACACGCCGGCGCGAATATCGTCAACCGTCAAGCCCGCGGGCAAGAGGCCGGGGTTCTCGATCTCGACGCGGTCGTCGAAGATGCTCAGGCGCAGTGGCGCGCCGCGCTGCGCGTAGTCGGCATGCACTACCGCATTGATGATGGCTTCGCGCAGCGCCACGGGTGGCAGGCTCCAGGTTTCGGTTCGGCGCACGGCACCGATGGCATAGCCGTGCAGGCCGTGCTTGTTCACAAACGCAATGGCCGCCTCTACCACCGCAGGCAGCGGGCCATGCAGCGCAGCCGAGTCAACCAGATGGGTCTTGTCAGTGCCCGCGAAGCGCCCGGCCTGCACCCAGGCATCGGGGAAGTGGGCCAGCCGGTCACGGCCAAAGAGCAAGACCCCGCCCACGGAGGGCACCTTGCGGCTCTGGTGCGCCACCAGCAGGCGCAGGGTCGTCAAGTCGCCTCGGCGCAATTTGCGCAGCCTGGCAAAGCACTCTGAAGCGGCTGCGAAGTCGAGCGCTTCAGAGTCGAGTTCGGGCATGGCCTGCTCGTCAAACGCCTGGCCCAGGGCGGAACGTCTGAGTTCAGCCACCATGGCGTCGTCGGCGCGCCGGTTGGTAGAGCCCACGCGCACGAAGACACCTGCTTCAACGCCAGCCGCCTTGACGTGGTGCGGCCGGCTGGGGCTGGGGTACACCTGCACGGCCAGCACATGGGTCTTGCGCCAGGGCAGGATGTCGATGTCTGGTAGAAGACGCGGCGCGATGCCATCGCTCAGCAGGCTGGCCAGGCGTTCTTCCATGGCCAAGGGGTCAGCCACGCCGCGCACGTGACGAGTGCCGTCTTCAACGCCGATCAAGATCGTGCCCCCGGCCGTGTTGGCCAGCGCGACCACTGAGCGCAGTACGCCCGCGGCAGACGAGAGATCGCGCTTGAATTCAAGAGTCTTGCCCTCGGTGCGCGTCAACAGATCGGCCAGCAACATTCTATGAAATTTACTCTGAAACGACTTGGCCGACCGTGTTTCAGAGTAGTTTGATGCCTGGGCGCCCCGGCGGTCTACAAGCCGTTGAGCACGGCGCGCAGCTTGGTCACGATTTCATCGAGGTGCTTGTCTTCCATCACCAGCGGCGGGGCCACGATCAGCGAGTCGCCTGTGTTCTTCAGGTTCAGGCCAGTGTCGTACAGCCGCTTTTGCGCCTCGTGACCGCGTGCGCCGGGGGCGCCGCTGGGGGCCACTTCCACCGCAGCCATCATGCCGATGGAGCGAATGTCGGTCACCACCGCGCAGTCGCGCAGGCCGTGCATGGCGGCCATGAAGGCCGGGCTCATGGCCGCGGCGCGTTCGATCAAACGTTCCTTGGCGAAGATGTCCATCATCGCCAGGCCCGCCGCGCACGAAGCCGGGTGCGCCGAGTAGGTGTAGCCGTGGAAGAACTCCACGCCCTGGGCCGGGCCGGCGTTGGTGATGGTGTCGTAGATGCCCTGTTTGGCCGCCACCGCGCCCATCGGCTGTGCGCCGTTGGTCAGCGCCTTGGCCATGGTCATCAAGTCGGGGGTCACGCCAAACGCCTGCGCACCGAACGCCGCGCCCATGCGGCCCCAGCCGGTGATGACTTCGTCGAACACCAGCAAGATGCCGTTGGCGTCGCAAATTGTGCGCAAACGGTTGAGATAACCTTTCGGCGGCGGCAGGCAGCCGAACGAGCCGGCCGTGGGTTCGACGAACACGGCCGCGATGTTTTCGCCGCCGTACAGGTTGCAAAAGCGTTGCAGGTCATCCGCCAGGTCGGCGCCGGTTTCGGGCTGGCCGGGAACGAACTTGTGTTCAGGTAAAGCGGTGTGGCGCATGTGATAAACGCCGGCCAACCCCACACCAAAGGTGCGCCGGTTGTTCACCATGCCGGCCAGCGCCACACCGCCCATGTTCACGCCGTGATAAGCCCGCTCGCGCGAAATGAACAACTGGCGTTGCGGCTGGCCATTGGCGCGGTGGTAGGCCAGGGCCATCTTCATGGCCGTGTCGATCGCCTCGGAGCCCGAATTGGTGAAGAAGATTCGGTTCATGCCTTCTGGCGTGTAGGCCGAAACGCGCTCGGCCAGTTCGAACGCCTTGGCGTGGCCACGCAGGAACGGCGCGGTGAAGTCGAGTGTCTGCAATTGCTCGTACACGGCCTGGGCAATCTCTTCGCGGCAATGGCCGGCGGCCACGCAGAACAGGCCGGCGCTGGCGTCGATCACCTCGCGCCCGTCGGGCGTGTAGAAGTACATGCCCTTGGCGCGCGCAAACAGGCGCGGCTCGGCCTTGAACTCCTTGTTGGCCGAAAAGGGCATCCAGTAGGGTTGCAGGGTGGTGGCAACTTGAGGTTCGGCGTGGCCCATGGCGCATCCTTTGCGGGTGAGGTGGCAAGGCGGCTATGGTGCCGCAATTCGAGCCCGCGAGTGTTGCCGGCCTGGGCGCTGCGCGGGCCGGGGTTTGCACCAGTCGTGACGACCGACGCCAGCGCTGCGGGATACTGGCCGGCACAACTGCCACCGCTGAACATGGCCACCACCACCGTCTATGCCGCGCGCAAGATCATCACCATGAACCCGGCCCAACCGCAGGCCAGCCACGTGGCGGTGCGCGATGGGCGCATCCTCGGCGTGGGCAGCCTGCCTGAGCTGGCCGGCTGGGGCGCGCACGAGCTGGACGAGCGCTTCAAGGACAACGTGCTCATGCCCGGCCTGGTGGAAGGCCACAGCCACCTGATGGCCGGCACGCTGTGGCGCTACACCTACTGCGGCTACTTTGATTTGGCCGACCCCGATGGCCGCGTGTGGCCGGGCGCCAAAAGCCTGGACGCCGTGGTGGCCGCGCTCAGCCAGGCTGCCGCGCAGCACGCAGGCCCCGTTACCGGCTGGGGCTTCGACCCGATCTACTTCGGCGCCAAGCGCTGCACGCGCGAAGACCTCGACCGCGTCAGCGCCACGCGCCCGGTGGGTGTGATGCACGCCAGCGGCCACATCCTGAACCTCAACTCCGCGGCGCTGCAAGCGCTGGGCATGCTGCGCGCCGGCATCAGCCACTCCGGCATGCCGCTGGGTGCCGATGGCCTGCCCAGCGGCGAACTCAAGGGCCCGGATGCCATGGGCGCGGCGCTCACCGTGGTGGGCCTGAACCGGAATTTCCTGTCTGGCGACGAGGTCGGCATTCGCGCCTTCGGCAAGCTGTGCGTGCGCGCCGGCGTGACCACTGCCACCGACCTGGCCGCCACGCTGGGTGACGACGAATTGGCCACGCTGCTGGCCACCACCGCTGCGCCAGACTTTCCGGCCCGCCTGGTACCGCTGCTGCGCATGATCGGCATGACACCGGCCGCTGCAGTAAGCAAGGCAGTCACCTTGCGCGCGCGCAGCACTGACGCCCTGCGCTTGGGCGCCATCAAGGTGGTGGCTGACGGTTCCATCCAGGGCTTCTCGGCCCGCCTGCGCTGGCCTGGCTATTACAACGGCGCGCCCAATGGCCTGTGGTACACCGCGCCCGAGGCCATCCGCGAGTGCTACGCGCTGGCCCTGGCGCAAGGCGTGCAGGTGCACACCCACACCAATGGCGACGAAGCCACCGCGCTGGCGCTGGACTGCATGGAGCACGCCCTGCGCGGCCAGGCGGCGCGCGACCACCGCTTCACCCTGCAACATGTGCAAATGGCTGACGCCGCGCAGTTCCGGCGCATGCACCAGTTAGGCCTGTGCGCCAACCTGTTTGCCAACCACCATTTCTATTGGGGCGACCAGCACCGCGCCATCACCCTGGGCCCCGAGCGCGCGCAGCGCATGAACGCCTGCGCCACCGCGCTGCGCGAAGGCGTGCCGCTGGCCATCCACAGTGATGCGCCGATCACCCCGCTGGCGCCGCTGTTCACCGCCTGGTGCGCGGTGAACCGGCTCACCGCCAGTGGCGCGGTGCTGGGCGAGCATGAACGCATCAGCGTGGCCGCGGCCTTGCATGCCATCACCCTGGGTGCGGCTTACACGTTGAAGTTAGACGGTGAAGTCGGCTCCATCGAATGCGGCAAGCGGGCTGACTTTTGCGTGCTCGAAGACGACCCGCTGGGCGTGGCGCCCGCTGCATTGAAAGACGTGGGTGTGTGGGGCACGGTGCAGGGCGGGCGGGTGTTCGCCGCATGAACGTGGCATGTGCGTCGCATGAACGTGGCATGAACGTGGCATGAGCGCGGCACAGGCAGCGGCCGGCGCCACGGTGCCGGTCATCGTCATCGGCGGCTACCTGGGCGCGGGCAAAACGACGCTGGTGAACCACTTGTTGCGCCATGCCGGTGGCCAGCGCATCGCCGTGCTGGTGAACGATTTTGGTGACCTCGCCATCGACGCTGACTTGATTGAAGGCCAGCAGGAAGACGTGATTGCCCTGGCCGGTGGCTGCGTGTGTTGCAGCTTCGGCGCCGACTTGGTGGGCACTTTGAGCAAGGTGGTCGAGCGCCAGCCCGCGCCCGATGTGGTGTTGATCGAAACCAGCGGCGTCGGCCTGCCCGCGGCCGTGGCACGCAGCGTGGTGTTATGCCTGGGCGCTGGCGTGGCCGGCATCGTCACGGTGGCCGATGCCGAGACCCTGCGCGAGCGGGCTGCTGATACCTATGTGGGCGATACCGTGATGCAGCAGTTGCAGACGGCCGACCTGTTGCTGCTGAACAAGGCCGATCTGCTGGCCAGCGAAGCCCTGGCCGCGCTGCACGCCTGGCTCGCCCAAGCGGCGCCGCATGCGCCCGTGGTGAGCACCGTGCAGGCCAGCGTGCCGGCGCCGCTGGTGCTGGGCTGGCAGGCGGCGCCGGCGCGGGGC
>JAYUPO010000229.1:0-4015 GCA_043760085.1 Burkholderiales bacterium | reverse complement strand
GGCTGACTTTCGGCGCGGTGAAGTAGGGGGCCCCCGCATGGCATTTCTCCAACTCCTTGGTGTCGCGAAGAATTTCGGCGATGTGCGCGCCATCAAAGGCATCGACCTGGTCGTCGAAAAAGGCGAGTTCGTCGTCTTTGTCGGGCCCTCGGGCTGCGGCAAGTCGACGCTGCTGCGCCTGATCGCCGGCCTCGAAAGCATCGACGGCGGCCAGCTGATGCTCGATGGTCGCGACATCACCCAGCTGGCTTCTTCGCAGCGCGACCTGGCCATGGTGTTCCAGAGCTACGCGCTGTATCCGCACATGACGGTGGCGCAGAACATGTCGTTCGCGCTGCGCCTGGCGCATGTCGACAAAGCGGTGATCACCGAAAAGGTGCAACGCGCCGCCGAGATCCTGAACCTCGTGCCCTACCTGCAACGCACCCCGCGCGAGCTCTCCGGCGGCCAGCGCCAGCGTGTGGCCATTGGCCGCGCCATCGTGCGCGCACCCAAGGTGTTCTTGTTCGACGAGCCGTTGTCGAACCTCGACGCCGCGCTGCGCGGCCAAACGCGGGTGGAAATCGCCAAGCTTCACCGCGACCTGGGTGCCACCACCATCTACGTCACGCATGATCAGGTTGAAGCCATGACCTTGGCCGACCGCGTGGTGGTGCTGCGCGATGGCGCCATCGAACAGGTCGGCTCACCGCTCGATCTGTACGACCGCCCGGCCAACCGCTTCGTGGCGCAATTCATCGGCACGCCGGCCATGAACTTCTTGCCCGCGGCGGTGCTGCCCGCGCTCACCAACCTGGCCGGTGGCCGCCTGCCGCGTGACGGCTTCATGGGCGTGCGGCCCGAAGGCGTGCGCCTGAGCAGCGCCGAGGGTGCGGCGCTGGCCGGCCGTGTGGAACTGATCGAAGCGCTGGGTGCCGACACGCTCATTTACGTGGATGTGCAGGGCACCTCGCTGGTGGCACGGCAGTCGCAACGCAGCACGCTGCGTGTGGGCGATGCCGTGGGCGTGGATCTTGACGCCGCGGCATTGCACCTCTTTGCGGCCGACGGGCATGTGCTCGCGGCTTGACCTGCGGGATTTGACTTGAACAACGCACTGCCGCCTAACGTTTCGGTTCAGCTACATCTGGGCCTGGGTTCGTTCCACCGCGCACACCAGGCGGTTTACTTGCAGCGCCTGCACGATGCGGGAGATGCCAGTTGGGTGCTGGCCGGCGGCAACCTGCGGCCCGACATGGCCGAGACCATCGCCGCGCTGCAACGCCAGGGCGGCGCCTACACGCTCGAAACCGTGTCACCCGAGCTGGTGCACCGCTACGAGCGCATCACCTCCATTCGCCAGGTGGTGGCTTACGAGCCTGGCCTGGCGCCCTTGATCACGCTGGCCGCGGCGCCGCGCACGCGCATCATTTCTTTCACCGTTACCGAGGCGGGTTACTACCTCGATGCGAGGAATCAGCTCGACCTGAGCTTCAAAGATCTGGCGGCAGACGTGGCCGCGGCGCGCCGTGGCGAGGCGGGGCAAACCATCTATGGCGCGCTGACCGCCATGCTGCGCGCGCGCCGTGCTGCCGGCGCCGGCAAGGTGACGCTGCTGAACTGCGACAACCTGCGCCACAACGGCGAGCGTTCACGCAGCGGCCTGCTGCAATTCATCACCCTGGTGGGTGACCCTGAGCTGGCGCAGTGGGTGCAGGCTCATACCACCAGCCCCAACGCCATGGTCGACCGCATCACGCCGCGCCCTGCGCCCGAAGTGCGCGCACGTGTGAAGGCTGCCACCGGCGTGGACGATGAAGCCGCGCTGATGGCCGAAGACTTCATTCAGTGGGTGATCGAGGACGACTTCTGCAACGGCCGCCCGGCCTGGCAGGCCGTGGGCGTGCAGATGGTTGATTCCGTGGCGGCGTATGAGGAAGCCAAGATCAGGCTGCTCAACGCCACGCACAGTTGCATCGCCTGGGCCGGCACGCTGGCGGGCATGCTGTACATCCACGAAGGCACGCACGACGCGGCCATTCGGCAAATGGCGTTCGATTACGTCACCGACGACACCATTCCCGTGCTGTTGCCCAGCCCACTTGATTTGCCCGCTTACCGCGATGTGGTGCTGGCGCGCTTCGGCAACGCTGCCATCCGCGATACCAACCAGCGCGTGGCCATGGACGGCTACTCCAAGATCCCTGGCTTTATTGCGCCCACCCTTCGCGAGCGCCTGGCGCGCGGCGAATCCATCGCCAGCGTGGCCATGCTGCCCGCGTTGTTTTTGGCTTATTTGGAACGTTGGCACCGCGGCCAGATTCCCTACGAATACCAAGACCAGGCCATGGACGCCTCGGCGGCGCATGCGGTGTGCGAGGCCGGCGACCCGGTGGCCGCATTCGCCGCGCAGCCGGTGCTGTGGGGTGAGCTGGCGGGTGATGCGCGCTTGTTGGCGGCCCTTCGCGCCGCCACGCAGCGAGTTCAATCATTCATGCAGGAACATCAGGAACATTCAAAGTGAGCGCAAGACTTCAAGGCAAACATGCACTGCTGACGGGTGCCGGCGGCGGCATCGGCCTGGCCGTGGCCGCGGCCTTTTTGCGCGAAGGCGCGCAATGCACCATCAGCGATTTGGACGCGCAGCCCGCGGCGGACCTGGTGGCGCTGCTGGCGCAGTACCCGCAGCAGGCACAGTACCTGGCGGGCAACGTCACCTTAACGCCAGACATCAGCCAGTTGGTTGCGCTTGCGCAGGCGCGCTTCGGCGCCATCACCACCTTGTTCAACAACGCGGCCATCTTCGACATGGCGCCGTTGCTTGAAACCACTGAAGCCATGTACGACAAGCTGTTTGCGGTGAACGTGAAGGGCATGTTCTTCGTGATGCAGGCGGTGCTCAAGCAGATGGTCGATGCGGGTGTGCAGGGCGCCGTGATCAACATGGCCTCGCAAGCCGGGCGGCGCGGCGAGGCGCTGGTCTCGCACTACTGCGCCACCAAGGCCGCGGTCATCAGCTACACGCAAAGCGCGGCGCTGGCCATGGCGCCACACGGCATCCGCGTGAATGGCATTGCGCCGGGCGTGGTGGATACGCCCATGTGGCAGGGTGTGGACGCACTGTTCGCGCGCTACGAACACTTGGCCCTGGGCGCCAAGAAAGCGGCCGTGGGCAAGGCGGTGCCGCTGGGGCGCATGGGCGTGCCCGATGACGTGGCCGGCGCGGCCGTGTTTTTGGCCAGCGACGAAGCGCGCTACATCACGGCGCAAACCTTGAACGTCGATGGCGGCAACGTGATGTCGTGATGCACTGACCCATGGCCCACGCCCAGCGCCACACTGCCCGCCAACGCCAGCCCGAGCTGGAACGCGACTACTCGCGCTCGCCCGAGCTGGGCTACGAGCCGGCGCAGGCCGCCGCCACGGTGAGCTGCCTGGCGCACGGCTTTCCCACGCCGTTGGCGCGCTGGCACTTCCACGACGAATACGAGCTGCACCTGATCACCGCCACCTCGGGCAAGGCCTTCGTGGGCGACTGGATCGGGCCGTTCCAGCCCGGCCACCTGGTGCTGTGCGGGCCGCGGCTGCCGCACAACTGGGTCTCGTTCGACCTGCCCGAAGGCGGCGTGCCCGAGCGCGACCTGGTGCTGCAATTCCGCCACGAGCCCCTGGCGCAAGCGGCGGGGCATGTGCCCGAGCTGGCTGAGGTGTTGCCTCTTCTGGAACGTTCGCGCCATGGCATTGAATTCTTTGGGCAATCTGCCAACGGCCACGCCTACTGGAAGCGCATCAAGGCCGCGCGTGGCGTGCAGCGTTTCGGCGCGTTCTGCGAATACCTGGGTGAGCTTGCGGCGTGCACCGACTACCGGCTGCTGTCAAACATCCAGATGCAGGGCGAAGACAACGCCGGCGAGCAAGACGTGATCAACACCCTGGTGAATCGCATCATGGCCGACGTGGCGCAGCCGCTTTCCGCTGCCGCCGTGGCGCTGGAGCTGAGCATGAGCGAGAGCCGCTTCTCGCGCTTCTTTCGCAA
>JAYUPO010000228.1:0-4027 GCA_043760085.1 Burkholderiales bacterium | reverse complement strand
AAGGCCAGGGCCTCGCACAGCGCGTGGCAGTTGGCGGCGTCGCCGGTGGCTGAGGCGAACACGCTGGCCAGGGTGGCCGGGTCCAGCCCGGCGTGCGTGCAGGCAGCGTCGGCCACCGCCACGCTGGCCTTCACCAGCACGCCGGCGCGGCGCCGTTCGGTGGCCGGCAGGCGCGCCGGCGCATGCACCACCGTGGCCAGCCGTTGCCAGGCGGCCGGCGCGCGCAGCAGCGCCGCACCTTGCGGCCAATCGGCCAGGCCCGGGCCGAGCAGGCCGATGCCGGCCACGCGCGCTTGCAACATGGGTGTGGTCGTCATACCGCCGCCCCGAACAGCAAGCAGGCGTTGGTGCCACCGAAGCCGAAGGAATTGCTCGCCACCACCTTCAGCCGCCGTTCTTCGTTTTGATGCAGATAGCGGGCGCGCAAGCTGGTGTCGCGTTGCCGCAGGTTCAGCCCACCGGGCGCCGTGCCGTGGGCCAGGCTGAGCAGGCTGATGGCGGCTTCCACGGCGCCGGCCGCGCCCAGGGCGTGGCCGGTGTGGCCCTTGGTGGAACTGCACGCCACGCCGGGGCCGAACACCTGCACCACGGCGTGGTCTTCGGCGGCGTCGTTGTTCGGCGTGCCGGTGCCGTGCAGGTTGATGTAGTCCACCGCCGCCGGCGCCAGCGCGGCATCAGCCAGGGCGGCGCGCATGGCCGCGGCAGCGCCCGCGCCTTCGGGGTGCGGGCTGCTCATGTGGTGGGCGTCGCTGCTTTCGCCCGTGCCCAGCAGCCAGCCCAGGGGTGCGGCGAGAGTCTGGCGTTCAAGCAGCGCAAAGGCCGCGCCTTCACCCAGCGACAAGCCGGTGCGCTGCGCATCCCAGGGCCGGCAGATGTCGCGGGCCAGCAGTTCGAGCGAGCGAAAGCCGTACAGCGTGGTCAGGCACAGGCTGTCCACCCCGCCCACCACGGCAGCATCGACCAGGCCCAGGGCGAGCATGCGCGCGGCGGTGGCGAACACCTTGGCGCTGGACGAGCACGCCGTGGACACCACCTGCGCCGGGCCGCGCAGGCCCAGCGCGGCGCGCACATAGGCGGCCACGGAATAGGTGTCATGCGTGCCGGTGTAGCGCGTGCCCGCGGGCAAGGCGCCTTGCGCGTCGCACTGGCGGTAGGCGATCTCCGTGCTGAGGATGCCCGCGGTGCTGGTGCCCAGGAACACACCCACGCGGTGTTCGCCATGGCGAGCGGCGCTGGCGCGAACGGCGGCGGCAAAACCGTCGCAGGCCAGCGCGCGGGCGGCCAGGCGGTTGTTGCGGCACTCAAAGGCGTCGAACTCGCTGGGCAACGGGGTGTCGTCCAGGCCTTCGGCCACGCCCAGCCAGGTATCCAGTTCGGCCGACTCGAAGCGCTGTCGCGCCAGCCCCGTGCGCTGCGAGCGCAGCGCGGCCCAGGTAGCGTCGCGGCCGGCGCCCAGGGCGCTGACCACGGTGTAGGTGGCCACGGCCAGCGGTGTCATGGCGCCACTGGCGCCGACGGTGGCGCAGACGATGGCACAGGCAGTTGCGCCACCAGCAGCATGTTGGCAAAGGGCGTGCCTTGGTGCATGGGCTGGGCGCTGACGTCAAAGCCCAGTTCGCCCAGCAAGGCCTGCCACTGCGTCAGGCTGCGGCCCCAGGTGGGCGCCGCGCCGTGGCCGCGCACGCGGGTGACGGCGCGGTCAACCCATTGGCTGATGGCAAAGCCCAGGCGCTGCTGGCTGTCGCCCACGCGCAGCAGCAGCCGCCCGCCCGGCGCCAAGGCCTGGCGCACGCGCCCCAGCACCTGCGCCTGCTCGGCGTGATCGATGTAATGCAACACATCGAGGATGACGGCCACGTCGCTGGGCGGAAACGCCGCCTGGCGCATGTCGGCCGCTTCGAACCGCGCCTGCGGCGCCACCTGCGCCAGGGCGGCCTGCGCCCGGGCGATGTCGCGCGGCATCAGATCCAGCCCGTGGTAGCGCACCCCGCGCGGTGCGGCGGCCCACGCGGGCGGCCACGCTGCCGCAGCGCCGGGTTGGTCGCAAGCGGCCAGCAGGGCGGCCAACACGCCCTGGCCGCAGCCGATGTCGAGCACACGCGCGCCCGGCGGCAGCAGGCCCTGGCGCAACAGCGCGGCAAAAACGGGGTCACGGCTCAGCTTGCCCGCCGCAAAGTGAAAGGCGAAGCGCCCGGCGCGGCGATACGGTGCGCAGGCCGTGCGCACCAGCGCGCGCCAGGCCTGATGCGGCTGGTGGGCCGGCGCGCTGCGGCCGTTGCCAGCGCCTGCCACGCTGGGCCATGCTGATTCAGGCGGACCGTTCACGCGCTGCGCCCGGGCGGCGCCGGATCAAAGCGGCGCGGCAGCGCCTGGCGCAGGGTTTCGGTGTGCAGGCCACGTTCACGCAGTTGTTGCAACAGCGCCGGCAAAACCGCCAGCACCAGCGGCTGCCCCTGCGGCGTGTGCCCGGCGTGGCCGTCGTGCAGCAGCAAAATGCTGCCCGCCGCCAGGCCGCGTTGCAGCCGCGCCAGCACCTTGGCCGGCGCCTGGGCGCGGGTGTCGAAACCGCGCCGCGACCAGCTCACCAGGTGCAGGCCCTGGCGGTGCAGCACGGGGTCGAGCATGGGGTTGCGCAGGCCGGCCGGGGCGCGAAAACAATGCGGCCATTCGCCGCTGATGTCGGCCAAGGCCTGTTGCGCCGCACCGATCTCACGCGCCAGCCGCACTGGCCCGAGCAAGGCAAAGTCGTGCGCATGGCGCTGGCTGTGGTTCTGCACGCTGTGGCCCCGGCGCACGATTTCGCGCACCAGGGCCGGCGCGGCCTGGGCACGCTGCGCGATGCAAAAGAAGGTGGCGCGGGCCTGCGCGGCGTCGAGCACGTCAAGCACCCGCGGCGTCACTTCGGGGTCGGGCCCGTCGTCCAGCGTGATGGCCACGGCGCCGCGCGCGCTGGCTGCGGCCGGCAGCCGGCTAACGTTTGGCCCCAGCCAATCGCTGCGCGGCCACAGCCCGGCGCCGCCGAGCACGCCATGGTTGGCCAGCACGGCGCCCAGCGCCCAGGGCCAGGCCCCGGGCAGCAGCACGGCGGCGGCGCCGGCCAGCGCATGAATGCCGACGCTGGCCTGGATCAGGGCGGGCACGCGCCAGCGCGGCACGGGGCCGGCATGGGGAGCAACGCAGAGGTGGGTTTCGAGCATGGGAATGAGGCATGAATTCTCCCATGCAGGCCGGGCCCACCGCCTGCACTCAGGCCCGCCGCGGCGCTGCCGGTGCGCCGCACACCGCGGCCAGCAGCAAGGCCAGCAAGGCCCCCGGCGCGACCACGCGGCCGATGTCTGACAAGGCCGGGATGCTCGACGCCGCGATCAGCCCGAACGACAGCACGGTGGTCAGGTTGGCCAGCAGCAGCGACGCCAGCGTGTCGGTGTCGGTATCGGTACAGGCATCGGCCTGGCCTTGCTGGCGCAGCATGTCGAAGAACAGCGCGTAGTTCGAGCCCACCGCCACCACCAGCAACAGCCCCACCAGGTGCAGGATGCCCAGCGGCACGCCCAACACGCTCAAGCCGGCCAGGGTGAACAGCAGCGCCAGGGCGAGGGGCTGGCACACCGCCAGCAAGCGGCGCGGCGAGCGCAGCCACAGCGCCATCAAGGCCACCACGCCGGCCGCGCCCCAGCCGGCCTGCGCCATGGCCTGGGCCAGGTAGTGCTGGTAGAGCTGGCGCAGTTGCGCGCCGACATCGAGCCATTGCACGCCCGGCGCGGCCTGCAGGGCCGGCGCCAGCAACTCGGCGCTCAGCGCCTGGCCGGGCGCGGCATGCAGCGGCAAGATGGCGGCCCAGCGGCCGTCGCGCTGCGGCATCAACAAGGCGCGCACCAAGGCGCCGGCAGCGCTGGGCAGCGTCTCAAGCGTGAGCGGCGCGGCCAGGCGGGCGCTCTCGATGTCATGCACAAACGGCGCCAGCCGCGCCGCCGGCAAGGGCCCGCCCTGGGTGGCCTGGGCCAGCGCGGCGCGCAGCGCGGCCGGC
>JAYUPO010000227.1:0-10803 GCA_043760085.1 Burkholderiales bacterium | reverse complement strand
CCGTTCCCCCAGATGTTCCCCCGGATTCGCTGCGCTGCCGTGAGTTGGCAGGAACCTTCCTGACACAAACGACCTGCTAAGTCGTTGATTTTGCGTGGGGGTTGGTCTGTATGAGACCGTATGGAGCGGAATCTTGGGGTGGCTGATGGGACTCGAACCCACGACAACAGGAATCACAATCCTGGACTCTACCAACTGAGCTACAGCCACCGTAGAGAGTTGCGATTATAGGGCGCGTGCCACGCCGCGCCCTTGATCAGCGTGGCGCGGCGGGCGCGGCGGCGGCAAGGGCTTCGGGTTTGCTCTGGGCCTTGAAGCGGGTCTTCAATGCAGCCAGATAGGCCTGCGTTTCGGCATTGCCCCAGGCCTGCGCATACTGGCCCTTCAGCGCCGCATCACCCTCGGGCAATGGTTCGCGCGGCAGCACCTTTTGCAGGCGCACCACGGCGTAGCCTTCATCGGCCAAGTCAACGCCCAGCAGCAACGGCAGCTTGGCATCGCTGGCACCCAACACGGCGTCAAGCACCTGGCGCGGCTGGCCTTCGGCCTTCATGCGCGACAGGGTCAGCTTGGCTGGCAGTTCGGGTGCGCCGGTGGCGGCTTTGAGTTCAGCCAGGCGCTCCTGGCCGGCCTTGCGGGCTGCGGCCGACGCTTGCTCGCGCACCACGCGATCACGCACCTGAGCCTTGACTTGTTCGAACGGCAGCGTGGTTTCAGGCCGGTGCGTCACCACGCGCGCTGACACCATCTGGTTGGGGCCGACTTCCACGCCCTCGGTGTTGCGCTTCTTGCGCACCGCGTCGTCGCCGAAAACATGTTCGAGCAACTTGACTGAGGCCAGCGCGCCACTGGCGCCCACGGCCGGTGCTCGCGCCACGGTGGCAGTGCGCTTGTCGAGCTTGAGTTTTTCAACCACCGGCTGCAGGCTGTCGCTTTGTTCGTAAACCAGGTTGCTGAACTGTTCGGCGGCGTCGGCGTAGCGTTTGCGCGCGACCTGTTTGCGGATCTCTTCTTCGATCTCGCCACGCACCGCTTCGAACGCCTTCTTCTCGCCGCCGCGCACCGCTGCGAGCTGGATGATGTGGAAGCCGAATTCGGTTTGCACCAGGTTGCTGATCTCGCCCGGTTTCATGGCGAACGCGGCGTCTTCGAAGGCCTTGTCCATCAGGCCGCGGCCGAAGAAATCAAGGTCGCCGCCGTTGCCCGCGCTGCCTTCGTCTTGCGAGTTCGCGCGCGCCACGTCGGCAAAGCTGGCCGGGGCCTTGCGCAAGTCGGCCAGCAGGCCTTCAGCACGCGCCTTGGCCTTGGCCTTGTCGGCGGCAGCAGCGTCTTTGTCGGCCTTGATGAGAATGTGGCCGGCACGGCGCTCTTCGGCGCTGGTGTAGCGGGCCGCGTTCTCGGTGTAGTACTTGCGCGCATCGTCTTCGTTGACGTTGATGCCCTTCTTGAGCGTCTCGATGTCGAGCAACACGTATTCGATGTCGGCCTGTTCCTTCGACTTGAACTGCGCGCTGTTGGCCTTGTAGTAGGCCTCGAGCTCTGCATCGGTGGGGTTGGCCTTGGCCAGGAAGTCTTTGGTGTCGAAGCGCTGCAGCTGCACTTCGCGGCGCTGCATGAAGGCATCAAGCCCGGCATTGACCACGCCGCTGGCCGCCACCACGCTGCCGGCCACGCCTTGCAGCACCTGTTGCATGCCGAGTTCCTGGCGCAACTGGTGGGCGAACAGCTCGGAGCTCATGCCACGCTTGAGCAGCTCATCGCGGTTGACCGAGCCGTCGGGGTTGCGCAGTTGCACGTAACGCGGCTCGCGGCGAAAGACTTCGAGCAGCCGCTCGTCGCCGGGCAACAAATGCAGCTTGTCGGCCGCGCTGAGCAAAGTGCGTTCGCGCACGATGCCGTCGAGCGTTTCGCGCCGCATCTCGGGCGTGTCGAACATCTTGGCGTCCACGCCGGGCATCTGCTGGCGGATGCGCTCCACGCTGCGCTGGTGCGCGGCGTCGAGTTCCTGGCGGCTGATGCTGCGGCCGTCGACCTCGGCCACTGTGGCCGCGGCTTCATCGGTGAAACGGCTGTAGCCCTGGACGCCGAAGAAGACGAAGGACGGGAAGATGAGCAACACCAGAATGCCCTGGAACAGGCGGGTGTGCGTACGCACGAAATCAAACATGTGATCCAAACCTGGTGCCCGCGCTGAATACGCGGGCTTGGTGGTGGGTGCTGACGGGTTCGAACCGCCGACCTACGCCTTGTAAGGGCGCCGCTCTACCGGCTGAGCTAAGCACCCAAGCCCTGGCGGGCAGGGGTCAATTCAAGGCGTCGCGCAAGGCCTTGCCAGGCCGGAACTTGGGCACCTTGGCCGACTTGATTTTGATGGCCGCGCCGGTGCGCGGGTTGCGCCCGGCACGCGCCGCGCGTTTGGTCACCGCAAAGGTGCCGAAGCCGACGATGGAAACGCTGCCGCTCTTTTTCAGGGTGGTCTTGATGGCGCCCACGGTGGCATCCAGCGCGCGCCCGGCAGCGGCTTTCGAGATGTCGGCTTGCTTGGCGATGTGTTCGATCAGTTCACTCTTGTTCACGAAGAATCCCCCTCAAAGGATGTGTCTCAACGTTTGGGTTCGGATGGTGTTGAGCCGGGCCGGCAGCGTTGTTTGCGCGGCACCGGAAATTCATTTAAGCCGTGCCGCCGCGCAGTGTCAAGGCCTGCGGCACCCGCTGCACGGGCACAGCGAAGCGGCGGATTCTATGCCCGCGAAACTGCTGCACCGCACAGCAACACGGCTGGGGTTGCACGCTTGACAAGCCCGGCGCGAGGCACACTTTTTTCGCTCACGCGGCCACCGCCTGCGCCAGCGCGCGGCCCAACTCCGCGGTGCCGGCGTTGCCGCCCAGGTCGGGGGTGCGCGGTGCATGCGGGTCGGCCAGCATAGCCTCGATCTGCGCCACCACATGATCATGCGCAGCGCGGTGGCCGAGGAAGTCGAGCATCAGCGCGGCCGACCAGATCTGCCCAATCGGGTTGGCAATGCCTTGGCCGTAGATGTCGGGCGCCGAGCCGTGCACGGGCTCGAACAGGGAGGGCCATTGCCGTGTGGGGTTGAGGTTGGCCGAAGGCGCGATGCCGATGGTGCCGGTGCAGGCCGGGCCGAGATCAGACAAGATATCGCCGAACAGGTTGCTGGCCACCACCACGTCGAAATGCTGCGGGCGCTGCACGAAGTGGGCGCAAAGAATGTCGATGTGGAATCGATCGACCGACACTTCTGGAAAGTTAGCCGCCATGGCCTCGACCCGTTCGTCCCAATAGGGCATGGTGATGGCGATGCCGTTGCTCTTGGTGGCCGAGGTGAGCTTCCTGCGCGGGCGGCGCATGGCCTGCTCGAAGGCGTAGCGCAGCACGCGGTCCACACCCACGCGCGACATCAGCGTTTGCTGCATCACGATCTCGCGCTCGCTGCCTTCGAACATGCGCCCGCCCACGCTGGAGTATTCGCCCTCGGTGTTTTCGCGCACGATCAGCATGTCGATGGCACCGGGCTTCAGGGCCTGGCCCTGCTTGTCCACCAGCGGTGAGCGAATGCCCGGCATCAGCCGCGCCGGGCGCAGGTTCACGTATTGATCGAAGTCGCGGCGGAATTTCAACAGCGAGCCCCATAGCGAGACATGGTCGGGCAGCAAGGCCGGCCAGCCCACGGCGCCGAAGAAGATGGCGTGGTGACCACCGATTTGGTCTTTCCAGTCGGCCGGCATCATGCTGCCATGGCGGGCGTGGTAGTCGCAGTTGGCGAAGTCGAATTCGTCCACTTGCAAGCTGATGCCGAAGCGTCGCGCCGCGGCGTCGAGCACGCGCAGGCCCTCGGGCATCACTTCCTTGCCGATGCCGTCGCCGGCCAACACGGCGATGCGATGTGTCGTCATGTCTTGTTGCTTTCAATGGGTTCATTGGGTGAGCGTGCCGGCCGACGCACCACCAGGGCCACGCCGGCAGCGGTGAGCACGAAACCGGCCACCACCAGCAGCGACAAATTCTCACCGAACAGGAACCAGGCCATCAGCGCCGTGCAGGGGGGCACCAGGTACATCAAGCTGCTGACCTGCGTGGCCGCGCCGCGCTGGATGAGGATGAACAACAGCGAGCTGCCGCCCAGCGTGAGCACGCCCACCGACCAGGCCAGTGCAGCCAGCATCTGCGGCTCGAACTGAACGGGCTCGCTTTCCAACAGCGCGAACGGCAGGCTGACGATGATGGCGCCGAGCAGTTGAATGAAGTTGGCGGCGCGCACGTCGGTGGGCGCTACGAAACGCTTCTGATACAGCGTGCCCGTGGTGATGCTCAACAGCGCCAGCACGCCCAGCGTCAAGGTCCAGCCGGTCACCTCACCGGCGCCCAACTTGCGCCACACCACCATCAACAATCCTGCCAGGCCCAGCACGAGCCCCAACCACTGGGTGCGCGAGACGTGGGAGGCACCCTGGCGGCTGGACAGCCACAGCGCCGTGAGCACCGGCTGCAAGCCGACGATGAGTGCGGCCATGCCGGCAGACAGGCCGCCCTTCACGGCCATCCACACGCCGCCCAGGTAGCCGGCGTGCATGAACACGCCAGTGACGGCCAGGTGCAACCATTGCTCGCGGCGCTGCGGCCAGCATGGCCGTGCCAGAGCCAGCCACACGGCAAAGGCCAGCATCGACAAGGCGTAGCGCAGGCAAAGAAAGCTCAGCGGTGGCGCGTAGGGCATGCCATAGCGCGCCACCACGAAGCCGGTGCTCCAGATGAGTACAAAGACTGCCGGCATGGCAGCCAGCGCTCGCGCCGACGGGCCCATGCTCAGCGCACGCGCGCGCGAATTTCAGGCACCGCCTTGCGCAGGTAGTACACCATCGACCAGATGGTCAGCAAGGTGGCGATGTAGATCAGCACCGTGCCCCAGATGCGGGTGTCGATCACCCTGAACAGCGCGCCGTCATACAGCAGGAACGGTATGGCCACCATCTGCGCCACGGTCTTAAGCTTGCCCACGCGGTGCACCGCCACGCTGCGCGCCGCACCGATCTGCGCCATCCATTCGCGCAGCGCTGAAATCGCAATTTCACGGCCGATGATGACCAACGCAATAAAGGCGTTGACGCGGTCGAGCTGCAACAAGATGAGCAGCGCGGCCACGACCAGGAACTTGTCGGCCACCGGGTCGAGAAAGGCGCCGAAGGCCGAGGTCTGCTTGAGCTTGCGCGCCAGCCAGCCGTCGAGCCAATCGGTCAACGCCACGGCCACGAACAACACCGTGGCCACCAGGTTGCGCACCGGGGCTTCGAGCGGCAGGAAGAACACCCCGACGATCAGCGGAATGGCCACGATGCGCGCCCACGTCAGCATGGTCGGGATGGTCAGGAACATGGCGTTGATTGTGCCCGCCGCCCCGCGCGCCTCAACTGCGCCTCAACTGCGCGTCAAGTGCGCGTCAAGTGCGCGTCAGTTGTCGAGGCTGCGTGGTTTGAACTGGCGCTCGTCGTTGAACAGAAACACCTCGGTGAAGCGCCAGGGCCGCGGCAGGTGGCCCACCGCGCCAAAGGGTGCGGCGCGCCTGACTGCCGCAGTGGCCAGCGCCACGGTGTCGGTCGCCTGGCTGGGCTGGCGCAGCACCTTGATGTCCTGCACGCTGCCGTCGGCGTGCAGTTCGATTTCGAGCACGGGTATGGCCAGCAAGGGCTGCACCACCTCGCCCAGGTAGCTGCCGCGCGGGTTGGCGGCAACCAGCTTGTGCGCGGCCAACAGGCGGTACTCGTCCCAACTGCGTGCCGGCGCCGCGCGCGCAGCGGCGGCGGGTGCCGGCGCGGCCACCGCGGGTGGTGCGGCGGGCCGCATCGGCGCTGGCGTGGCGCTGGGTGCCGGCGTTACCGGCGCCGGTGGGGGCGCGGGCGCTCGCGCGGGTGCCGGGGCCGTAACGGGTGGTGCAGACGTGCGGCTGCCGCAGGCGGCCAGCATGGCCAGCAGGCCAAACATCAAACTGAAGCGGAACTTGTCAATGCAGGACACGGTAGATCTCCTCGGCCAACGCCTTTGATATGCCTTCCACATTGGCCAGGTCATCGACACTGGCCTGACCCACCCCGCGCACGCCGCCAAAGCGCTGCAGCAAGGCGGCGCGTTTCTTCGGGCCGACGCCGGCAATCTCTTCGAGCCGGCTGCCCCCGGTGCGCACCTTGGCACGTTTGGCGCGCATGCCGGTGATGGCGAAGCGGTGCGCTTCGTCGCGGATCTGCGCCACCAGCATCAGTGCAGCCGAATCCGCGGCCAGGCTGAGCTTGGCGCGGCCATCGGCAAAGACAAGTTCTTCGAGGCCGACCTTGCGGCCTTGGCCCTTCTCGACCCCGACGATCAGCGCCAGATCGAGCCCGAGCTCTTCAAACACTTCCCGCGCCATGCTGACCTGGCCCAACCCGCCATCGACCAACACCACATCGGGAAACCGGGCCGCGCCGGTTGGGCCGCCCTGCGCACCACCGGCGTTCAGGCTCTCGGCCAGTTTGGCATAGCGGCGCATCAGCACCTGGCGCATCGCGGCATAGTCGTCACCCGGCGTCACATCGTTGATGTTGTAGCGGCGGTATTGTGCCGGCTGCATCTGGTGGTTAGCGAACACCACGCATGACGCCTGCGTGCTTTCACCGGCCGTGTGGCTGATGTCGAAGCACTCGATGCGCACCGCGTCCAGGTCGCTTTGCTCCAGGTCGAGCGCTTCGGCCAGGGCGCGGGTGCGGTCACGCTGCGAGCCTTCTTCGGCCAGCAGCCGGGCCAGTGAAATCTCGGCGCCCTTGGCCGCCATCTCCAGCCAGACGCGACGCTGCTCGCGCGGCTGGTGCTGGGCACGCACGCGCTGGCCGGCGGCCTGCGACAAGGCGTCGATCAGCTCGCGCGCCACGGCGTGGCTGAGCACCAGGGCCGGCGGCACGCCCTGGCCCAGGTAGTGCTGCGCCAGGAAGGCTTCGAGCACCAAACGCTCGGGGCTGCGCGGCTGCGCCGGCGCAGAGTCGAGCATGCCGGCCTCATCGAGCTCCAGCGCCGCGGCATCGTCGACATGCGCCGGAAAGTAGGCGCGGTCGCCCAGGTGGCGGCTGCCGCGCACCATGGCCAGGTTGACACACGCGCGGCCACCGTGAACGCGCACGGCCAGGATGTCGACATCGCGCTCCACCGCCGACAGGCTGCTGGGCTCCATCGACTGCTGGTGCAGCACCTTCGACAGCGCGGCAATGCGGTCGCGCCATTGCGCAGCCTTCTCGAATTCCAGCGCGCCGGCGCAGGCGTTCATTTGCTGCTGCAAATCGGCAATCACTTCTTGCGCCTCGCCGAGCAGGAAGCGTTCGGTGCTGCGCACGTCGCGCGCGTAGTCGGCCGCGTTCACATGGCCCACGCATGGCGCCGAGCAACGTTGAATTTGATACAGCAGGCACGGCCGTGAGCGGTGGTTGAAGACCGAGTCTTCGCAGGTGCGCAGGCGAAAGACTTTCTGCACCAACAGAATCGTTTCCTTCACCGCCCAGGCGCTCGGGTAGGGGCCGAAGTAGCGGTGCTTGCGGTCTACGCTGCCGCGGTAGTAGGCCACGCGCGGAAATTTGGAAGCCAACGGGGCCCCTGCCCCACTGGCGGCCGCGATGGCGGCCGCAGCGGGGGCCACTGCCTCAGCGGCCGCGCTGCTGCTGGTGTTGCTGCCGGCGCCGGTGATCTTCAAATACGGGTAGCTCTTGTCGTCGCGGAACAGGATGTTGAACTTGGGGTTCAGCGTCTTGATGAGGTTGTTTTCCAGCAGCAAGGCCTCGGCCTCGTTGCGCACCACCGTGGTTTCCAGGCGCTCGATGCGGCCCACCATGTGGCCGATGCGGGTGCCGCCATGGTCTTTCTGAAAGTAGCTGGCCACGCGCTTGCGCAGGTTGGCGGCCTTGCCCACGTACAGCACGTTGCCCTGGGCATCGAAGTAACGGTACACACCAGGCAACGCGGGCAGTGCCGCCACGTCGGCCAGCAGGCGGTCACGACCAGGTACAGGCCCGGGCGCGGCCGGCTCGTCAACGTTTGCAGGGCTGGCTTCGCTCATCGCGGCGCATTCTCGCTGGCTTCGATAATGGGCCGATGCAATGGGATCTGCTGTGCCGGGTGATCGACAACTTTGGTGATGTTGGCGTGGCCCTGCGCCTGGCGCGCGACCTGGCGCACCGTGGCGAGCAGGTGCGCCTGTGGCTGGACGACGCGCGTGCGCTGGTGTGGATGGCGCCGAAAGGCGCTGCCGGCGTCGAGATCCTGGCCTGGGCGCAGCAGGCGAATGCGGCGCCGGGCGATGTGGTGGTTGAAACCTTCGGCTGCGACCCCGAGCCCGCGTTCATCCAGGCCATGGCCCGGCGCCCAAGCCCGCCGCTGTGGATCAACCTCGAACATCTCAGCGCCGAGCCCTTTGCGCAGCGCTGCCACGGCTTGGCATCACCCGTGGCGGCAGGCCCCGGGCGCGGCCTGGTCAAGCGCTTTTACTACCCCGGTTTCACACCCGCCAGCGGCGGCCTGATCCGTGAGCCCGGCTTGCTGGCCCGGCAGGCCGCGTTCGACGCACCGGCCTGGCTGGCCGGCATGGGTTTGGTGCGGCGGGCGGGTGAGCGCGTGGTCAGTCTCTTCTGTTACCCGCAGGCGCCTGTTTCGCACCTGCTTGCCGGGTTGGCTGACCAGCCCACCGCACTGCTGCTGGCGCCGGGTGCCGCCGCCGCGGCGGTGCTGGCCGATCGCGCCAACCGGCCGCCCGGCCTGCGCGTGCTGGCCCTGCCCTGGATGACCCAGCACGACTTCGACCACCTGCTGTGGGCGAGCGACCTGAACTTCGTTCGCGGTGAAGATTCCTTCGTGCGCGCGCAATTGGCCGGCCGGCCCTTCGTGTGGCAGATCTACCCGCAGCACGACGGCGCCCATGGCCCCAAGCTCCAGGCCTACTTGGGCAGCTACCTGGAGCAGGCCGACGCCGCGCTGGCCGCGGGTTTGAGCGCGCTGTTTGCAGCCTGGAACGGCCTCGCACCACCCCCCCTGGCCTGGCCTGCGGCGCAGCCGTGGCACGCCCACGCGCTGGCCTGGCGCGAGCAACTGGCGGCGCAGCCCGACCTCACCACCCGCCTGCTGCGCTTCGCCGCTGAACACCGCTAGAATCGCGGGCTTTGCCCAACTGGCCACTCGCGGCTGACTCACATGAAAATCGCCCAGGAAATTCGCGCCGGCAACGTCATCATGAACGGCAAAGACCCAATGGTCGTGCTGCGCACGGAATACAGCCGTGGCGGGCGCAATTCGGCCACGGTGCGCATGAAGCTGAAGAACCTGTTGAATGCATCCGGCACCGAACTCGTCTTCAAGGCCGACGACAAGATGGACCAGGTGATCCTCGAAAAGAAGGACTGCACCTACACCTACTTTGCCGACCCGATGTATGTGTTCATGGACGCCGACTACAACCAGTTCGAGGTGGAAGCCGAAAACATGGGCGACGCCATCCAGTACCTGGAAGACAGCATGGCCGTTGAAGTGGTGTTCTACGACGGCAAGGCCATTTCGGTGGAAATGCCCACCACCCTGGTGCGCGAGATCAGCTATACCGAACCCGCCGTCAAGGGCGACACCTCGGGCAAGGTGCTCAAGCCGGCCAAGCTGGCCACCGGGCTGGAAATCTCGGTGCCGCTGTTCGTCGAAACCGGCGACAAGATCGAGATCGACACGCGCACCCACGAATACCGCAAACGCGTCTGACGCTCACGTGGCCGCGCAGCAGAGCAAGGGGCACTTCGGTGCCCCTTCGCTTTGGCCGAACGATGGTGCGCACGATGATCCGCACGATTGTCCGCACACCTGGCCCGCCGAACTGCAACACTGGGCCGGGCGCACGCGCTTCGTGGCGCTCATCCATGGCCTGGGCCGTGGCCAGCGGCTGCTGGCGCTGTGGCAGGCCTGGGCCGAAGACCCGGTACGCAGCCAGCGTTTGACCATCATCGTGGTTGAGCCGGCGCCGCCGAGCGCTGCGCAGTTAACGAACGAGTTCACTGGCGGCGCACATCAACAGCGCGCGCAGGCGCTGGCCCGGAACTGGCCGGTGCTCACGCCCGACTTGCACCGCCAGCGCCTGGAAGGCGGGCGCATCGATTTGCTGCTGGCGGTCGGCCCCTGGGCCCGGTGGCAGCGCGAGCTGTTGGCGTCGTGTGACGCCCTGTGCATCGACGCCCCGCTGTTTGCACCCGGCGAACAAGATGTGCGGCGCTTCAAGCCCCTGGCCCGCCTGGCTGCACCGCTGGCACGGCTGTGGGCACCACCGCTGTCGGCGCAAGACGCCGTGGCGCTGCAGCGCGCCGGCTTCTCGCCCCTCACACCCAGCGGCCTGTGGCAACACCAGCCACAGGCGACCACGGCCAGGGTGGCCAGGGATATCACGCCGCCCAGCTCAGCCCTGGTCATCGGCGCCGGCCTCGCCGGCAGCGCCTGCGCCTGGGCCCTGGCGCAGCAGGGCGTGCCCTGCGTGGTGCTCGATCAACATGCGCAGCCGGCGCAGGAGGCATCCGGCAACCCCGCCGCCGTGTTTCACGGCGTGGTGCATGCGGCAGACGGCCACCATGCACGCTTCAACCGCGTCGCCGCACTGCATGCGCACCAGGTCATCACCCAGGCCCTGGCCGATGGCGTGGCGGGCGCGCTGGGCGGCGTGCTGCGGCTGGATAGCTCCGGGTCAAGCCTGCCTGCCATGCGCGAACGCGCCGCGGCGTTGGGCCTGCCGCCGCAGTACGTGCAGG
>JAYUPO010000226.1:0-10810 GCA_043760085.1 Burkholderiales bacterium | reverse complement strand
ACCATCAAGGTCGAGGGCGACTATGCCTTCGGCCACTTGCGCAGTGAAACCGGCGTGCACCGCCTGGTGCGCAAGAGCCCGTTCGACTCCGCCGGCGGGCGCCACACCTCGTTCGCGTCACTCTTCGTCTACCCCGAGGTTGACGACTCCATCGAAATCGAGATCAACCCCGCTGATGTGCGGGTGGACACTTTTCGCGCCAGCGGTGCCGGTGGCCAGCACATCAACAAGACCGATTCGGCGGTGCGGTTGACGCACCTGCCCACCAACATCGTGGTGCAGTGCCAGAACGACCGCAGCCAGCACCGCAACCGCGATGAAGCCTGGCAGATGCTGCGCTCGCGCTTGTATGAACACGAAATGCGCATCCAGCGCGAGGCGCAGCAAAAGCTTGAAGACACCAAGACCGATGTCGGCTGGGGACACCAGATTCGCTCTTACGTGCTCGACCAGAGTCGCATCAAGGATCTGCGCACCAACGTGGAGATCAGCAACACGCAGAAGGTGCTCGATGGCGACCTCGACCCGTTCATTGAAGCCAGCCTGAAGCAGGGCCTGTAGTTCGCAACCACCGCCAAGCTGGGCGACCAAGACAAGAGGAATGCCATGCGCGAAGGTGCCACCACCGAAATCCGCCGCCAGGACTACGCGCCGCCGGCGTTCTGGATCCGCTCCGTGGCCCTGACGTTCGATCTCGACCCGGCCAAGACCATCGTGTCCAGCCGCATGCAGATTGAGCGCAACGCCGCCTTGCCCGCCCAGGCGCTGCGGCTGCATGGCGAAGGCCTGAACCTGCTGCGGGTGCAGATCAACGGCGACTCCGTGGCCTTCCGCCATGACAACGGCGAACTGGTGATCGACGAGCCGCCGCCCGTGCACAGCTTCACGCTGGAGATCCGCAACACCTGCGCGCCCGACAGGAACACCGCGCTGATGGGCCTGTACGTCAGTGGCGCGGGGCTGTACACGCAGTGCGAGGCGGAAGGCTTTCGCCGCATCACGTATTTTCTCGACCGGCCCGACGTGATGGCCACCTACCGCGTGCTGCTGCGCGCGAGCAAGGCGCTGTATCCCACGCTGCTGAGCAACGGCAACCTGGTTGAACAAGGTGAGCTCGACAACGGCCGCCACTTCGCGCAGTGGGAAGACCCTTTCCCCAAGCCGAGCTATTTGTTCGCCGTGGTCGCGGCCGACCTGGTGTGCCGCGAACAGCGCATCCGCTCGCGCGCCGGCAAGGACCACCTCTTGCAGATTTACGTGAAGCGCGGCGATCTGGAAAAGACCGAGCATGCGATGAACTCGCTGATCGCTTCGGTGGCGTGGGACGAAGCCCGCTTCGGCCTGAGCCTGGACCTGGAGCGCTACATGATCGTGGCCGTGCCCGACTACAACATGGGCGCGATGGAAAACAAGGGCCTGAACCTGTTCAACACGCGCTACGTGCTGGCCAGCCCGCACACCGCCACCGACGCCGATTTCACCGACATCGAAAGCGTGGTCGGCCACGAATACTTCCACAACTGGACGGGCAACCGCGTCACCTGCCGCGACTGGTTCCAGCTCTCGCTCAAGGAAGGCCTCACCGTCTTTCGCGATCAAGAGTTCAGCATGGACATGGCGCATGAGCCCTCGGCGCGCGCGGTCAAGCGCATCCACGACGTGCTCGATTTGCGCGCCATGCAGTTCCCCGAAGACGCCGGCCCCATGGCCCACCCGGTGCGACCCGAGCGCTACCTGGAGATCGACAACTTCTACACCGCCACGGTGTACGAAAAAGGCGCCGAAGTCGTGCGCATGATGTTCACGCTGGTCGGCCGCGCCGGCTTTGCCGCGGGCATGGGTCTGTACTTTGCGCGCCATGACGGCCAGGCCGTAACCTGCGACGACTTTGCCCAGGCCATTGCCGACGCCAACCCGGGCAGCGCCCTGGCCTTGAACCTGGGCGCGTTCAAGCGCTGGTATGCCCAGGCTGGCACGCCGCGCGTGCGCGCGCGCTGCGAGCATGACGCGGCCACGCAGGTGTTAACGGTTCATCTGAGCCAGCACCTGCCCCCAGGGCAGGCCGCGATGGTGATTCCGGTGCGCGCCGCGCTGGTGCACCCGGCGCACGGCCGCAACAGCGCCGAACGGCTGCTGGTGCTGCAGGAGCATGAACAGAGCTTCCGCTTCGAAGGCGCCAGCGCGGCCGACGTGCCTTCGCTGCTGCGCGGCTTTTCCGCGCCGGTGCAGCTCGACGATGGCTTGAGCGATGCCCAGCGGCTGACCCTGCTGCACCACGACGGCGACGCCTTCAACCGCTTCGAAGCCGGCCAGCGCCTGGCCCTGAGCCGCTTGTTGGCAGGCATTCGCGCCGGTGTTCACACTGACGCTGCCCTGCCGCTCGATGAAGCCTATGTGCAGGCCCAGCGCAGCCTGTTGCACGACTCGGGCCTGGCCCCGGCGTTCAAGGCGCTGGCCTTGCAGTTGCCCAAGGAAGATTACGTCGCCGAGCAGCTCGACCAGGTCGACCCGCAGCTCGTGCACCGTGTGCACGCCACCTTGCGCCAGGCGTTGGCCGCGCGGCTGCATGACGATTGGGCCCGGGTCCATGCGCAGAATCAGGTGCGCAGCGGCTACGAGCCCACGGCGCAGCAAGCCGGCCAGCGCGCCCTGGCCAACCTGGCCTTGCACATGCTGTGCCTGCACGCCCGCGCCACGGGCGACGCGGTGTGGCCTGGCCGCGCCTACCAGCGCGTGAAGGACGCCACCAACATGACCGAACGCATCGGCGCGCTGGCCGCGCTGGTGCACAGCGACGCCGAACTGGCCGAGCCGGCGTTGCAGCATTTCTATGCCCGCCACCAGGGCGACGCCCTGGTCATCGACAAGTGGTTCAGCTTGCAGGCCATGGCCGAAGAGCCGCTGGGCGCCGGCGCGGGCAAGGTTTTTGCGCGCGCACGGCGGTTGCTCCAGCACCCGGATTTTTCGATGAGAAACCCGAACCGCGCACGCAGCCTGCTGTTGGCCCTGGCGCGCAACAACCCGGCTGCCTTCCACCGCACTGATGCCGCCGGCTATGTGCTGTGGGCCGAGCGCGTGTTGCTGCTCGACGCCTTGAACCCGCAGGTCGCCTCACGCCTGGCGCGCGCGCTCGACCGCTTCCAGCACCTGGCGCAGCCCTACCGCAATGCGGCGCGCCAGGCGATAGAGCGCGTGGCGGCCAAGCCAGACCTGAGCCCCAACGTGCGCGAAGTGGTGGGCCGCGCCTTGGCTGCCCACTGACCCAGCCCACCCACCTGTCCACCCAGCACAGCACCAGCATGGCCAAGAAAAACGCCTTTTATGCCCAGTCCGGCGGCGTCACCGCCGTCATCAACGCCTCAGCCGCCGGGGTGATCGAAACCGCGCGCGCCAACAAGGCGCGGATCGGCAAGGTTTACGCCGGGCGCAACGGCATCATCGGCGCGTTAACGGAAGAGTTGATTGACACCTCGAAGGAAAGCGCAGCCGCCATCCGCGGCCTGATGACCACGCCTTCGGGCGCCTTCGGCTCGTGCCGCTACAAGCTCAAGAGCCTGGACGCCAACCGGCGCGAATACGAGCGGCTGATCGAGGTCTTCAAGGCGCACGACATCGGCTACTTCTTCTACAACGGCGGCGGCGATTCGGCCGACACCTGCTTCAAGGTCAGCCAGTTATCGGAAACGTTAGGCTACCCGGTGCAGGCGATCCACGTGCCCAAGACGGTGGACAACGACTTGGCCGTCACCGACAACTGCCCCGGTTTCGGCTCGGTGGCCAAGTACGTGGCGGTGTCGGCGCTCGAAGCCTCGTTCGACGTGCGCTCAATGTGCAAGACATCAACCAAGGTCTTCGTGCTCGAAGTGATGGGGCGGCATGCGGGCTGGATCGCCGCGGCCGGTGGCCTGCTCGAAGACCACGGCATTCCGGTGGTGGTGCTGTTCCCTGAAATCGCGTTCGATGAAGCCAAGTTCCTGGCGCGCGTGGCCAAGCTTGTCAAGCAGCACGGCTACTGCACCGTGGTGGTCAGCGAAGGCTGCCACCACCCCGACGGCCGCTTCCTGGCCGAGCAGGGCACGAAAGACGCCTTCGGCCACGCCCAGCTCGGCGGCGCCGCGCCGGTGGTGGCCAACATGGTCAAAGAAGCCCTGAAAGTGAAGATGCACTGGGCCGTGGCCGACTACCTGCAACGCGCCGCACGCCACATCGCCAGCAAGACCGACGTGAAGCAGGCCTACGAACTGGGCGCCAAGGCGGTGGAATTGGCCCTGGCCGGCCACAACGCGGTGATGCCCACGGTGCAGCGCCTGAGTGATGCGCCGTACCGCTACAAGATCGGCGTCGCGCCCCTGGCCAAAGTGGCCAACGTCGAGAAATTCATGCCGCGCAACTTCATCAGCCGCGACGGTTTCGGCATCACCGAAAAATGCAAGGCCTACCTGCGCCCGCTCATTCAAGGCGAGGACTACCCCGCGTTCAAGAACGGCATGCCGGTGTACGTGACGCTGAAGAACGTGGCCGTGGCCAAGAAGCTGGCGGCCTTTGAGGTGAAGTGAATCAGCGAAGCGGGCTTTGCCCCAGGCCTTGACCCAGGCCGATGCGTTCGCCGTTGCCCGCAAGGTGCGGCCCCAAACGCCCCATGGTGATGGACAGGCGCAACTCGGTGCGCTGCAGGCTGGCTTGTGCATCGGCGGCCTGGAAGC
Organism: Burkholderiales bacterium; assembly: GCA_043760085.1. GTDB lineage: Bacteria > Pseudomonadota > Gammaproteobacteria > Burkholderiales > Burkholderiaceae_C > Rubrivivax. The sequence goes on along the minus strand of JAYUPO010000226.1, from coordinate 6,107 downwards.
GCGCGCTGGCGGCGGCGTTTTGCGCATTCAGCACATCGCCGAACCCGCCCACGCCGGCACGGTAGCGCTCGCTGGTGGCGCGCAGCGCGGCTTCGGCGCTTTGCAGCACCGTGCGGCTGGCGCGCAGGCCGGCGCGCTCGGCCAGCAGCGCCTGCGCCAGTTGCCAGACCTGCAATTCGATCTGGGCGCCGGCGTCGTCGAGCGCCACGCGGTTGAGCACAACATCGGCCTGCGCATCGTTCAGCCGGCCGGCCAGCAGGCCGCGGTCGAGGATGGGAAAGCTCCACTGCACGCCCACGCCGGCCGAGCCGCGGATTTCGGATTCGCTGCTCGAGCGCGAGCGCCCGGCGTTGGCCACCGCGGTGACGCTGCCCCAGCGTTGCGCGGTGGTGGTGTCGACCCGGGCGCGCGCCTCGGCCAGCCGCGCCGCGGCGGACACAACACGCGGGTGGTTGGCGCGGGCCTCGGCAACCAGGGCCGCAATGTCCAGGTCAGGGGCCGCGGCCGCGGCCGGCGCTGGCTCATCGGCCTGCACTTCGAAGGCCTGTTCAGAAGGCAGCCCCATGGCCACGGCCAGCGCGCCGCGCGCCGACAACCACTGCCCGATGGCCCGCGATAAATCGAGTTCAGCTTGCGACTTGGCGGTTTGGGCCTGGAGCTTTTCCGACATCGTTGCCGCGCCGGCACTCTGGCGCGCATCGATCACCTGGCTGCTGTCATGCGCCACGAAGGCGTTGCTCGCAGCGGCGTCCATGCGACCCTTGGCCGACAGCGCGTCGGCGTAGCGCTGCGCCGCGTCAGCCAGCGCATTGGCGACCTCGATGCGCTGTTCGCTGAGCACCGCCGCCAGCGCATGGCGGGCTTGCTGCGCGGCGGCGTCGCCGGCCCTGAAATCGAACAGCAGCCATTGCAGGTTGAGGGTGGCGGCCATGCCCACGCCGCCGCGGCTTTCGGCGTCGGCGCCGGTGCGCAGGCTCAACGCCGGCCGCCCCACCGCCTGGGCAAGGTTCAGCGCCGACTGCGCCTTGCTCGCCAGCCCGGTGCCGCGCAGCACGCCGGCGTTGTGGCAAATCACGGCACGCAGCACGGTGTCGATGCGCACGACTTGCGCGTTGCCCGGTGTGGGCAGGGCGCCGCAATGCTGAAGGTCAACCAGCGTCATGGGGCCTGGCGCGGCAGCGGCAACAGGCTGCGGCGCAGGCAGTTGCGTGCGCAGTTGGCCTGGCTGCTGCACGGGCAGTGCAGCGGCCTGATGCATGGGCGCGACCACCAGCGCCCCAGGCGGGCCCGGCATGACGGGCAGGGCCAGCGTGATGCTGTTCAGCGCGAACACGCCCACAGCGGCGGCACTGAGCCGGCCGCAGGAACGAACGGTTGGTTTGACTCGCCTCACGTTGCGGGCTCCTTGGTGCTGTCGCGCAGGCGCTGCCGATAGGCCTGGGCGGTTTCGTCGCGCACGATCTTGCCGCCTGCCATTTCCACCACCCGGTCGACCGAGGCCAGTGTTTCCTGCCGGTGTGCCACCACGATGCGCGTGACCGCCATCTTCGACACCGCTGCGTTGACGTGCGCTTCGCGCAAGGCGTCGAGATGGCTGGTGGCCTCGTCGAGGATCAACACCTGCGGGCGCCGATACAGCGCGCGGGCCAGCAGGACACGCTGCTTCTGCCCGCCAGACAGCGTGGTGCCCATGTCGCCCACCAAGGTGTGGTAGGCCATGGGCATGCGCGCGATGTCGTCATGGATCGAGGCATGGCGCGCGCATTGCTCTACCCATGCATGGTCGGCCTTGGGGTCGAAGAAGCTGATGTTGTCGGCCACCGAGCCGGCGAACAGCACATCGTCCTGCATCACCGTGCCCACCCTGGCGCGCCAGCGGTCGATGCCGAAGTGTTCCAGCGCCACGCCGTCGATGAGGATCGCACCGCGCTGGGCGTGATAAGCCCCCAGCAGCATGTTGACCAAGGTCGTCTTGCCGCAACCCGATGGGCCGGCAATGGCCACCGACTGCCCGGCCGGTATGTGCAGGTGCAGATCGGCCAAGACATCGGGCGTGCCTTCGGCGTAGCGGAAGTGCAGCCCGGCGATGTTGATCTCGGGCGGCGTGGCGGGGCTCGCGCCGACCACCGGCCCGCCGCCGGGTTCGGCGACGGTGAGCACGATGTCGGCCAGGCGCTGCGCATCCAGGCCGAGCATGCGCAGGTCGAACCACTTGTTGACGAGATCGGTCACGCGGCCATCGAACTGGCTGCGATAGGCCAGGAAGGCCAGCAGCATGCCCACGCTCATGCCACCCGCAATGACCGTGCGCGCGCCCATCCACAATAACAACAAGGTGAACAGGCCGGACAATGTGCGCCGCACCAAGCGGTAGAAGATCTCGAGCTTCTGGATGCGCAGACTGGCGTTCACATCAGCCACCATGAGCGACTGCCAGGTGCCCAGGCGTTCGGTTTCGCGCGCGAACAGCCGGATGGTGCGGATGCCACGCACCGTCTCCAACAAGTGGCTGGATTCATTGGCCGAGCGCACGATGCGTTCGGCCGTGGCGCGGCGCAGCGGGCCATAGCGCGCCACCCGAACCAGGGTGTAGAGCAGCACCGACAGAATAGCCACGGCGCTGAGTTCCAGGCTGTACAGCAGCATCAAACTCAGGGCCAGAATGACCATCACGCCGTCGAGTGCGGCCTCGACGAAGGTGCTGGTGAGCACCTGCTGGATGTTGCTGATCGAGCCAAAGCGCGACATCACATCACCCAGGTGCCGCCTGGAGAAATAGTCGAGCGGCAGGCGCAGCAGGTGGCTGAGCACGTTCGAGCGCCACTGCACGCGCAACTGCGTGCCCACGCGCAGCACCAGCCAGGAGCGCAACACCGTGAACGCCTGCTGCACAAACAGCAGCAGGACAAAGCCGATGCCCAGGGTGGTGAGCAGTTCAAGGTCGCGCGACACGATCACGTGGTCGACGATCCACTGCATGAACAACGGGCTCATCAGACCCAGCACCTCCAGCGCCAGCGACACCGCCAGCACCCGCCAAAGCGTGGGCCACAAGCCGCCGACATGGCCGATCAGGTGGCGCAGAGAGATGCGCTGCGCCTCGTGGCGCGGGGCGAAACCCGAGCTGGGCCACAGCTCGAGCGCCACGCCCGTGAAGGCGCGCGAAAACGCTTCGAGCGACACCTTGCGCTCGCCATGCGCGGGGTCGATGATGATCACGCCGTCACTGCGGATTTCGCGCAACACCACGAAGTGCGACAGCTCCCAATGCAGGATGCACGGCAGGCGCAGCCCGCGCAGTTCGTGCAGATCGAGCCGCAGCGCCCGCGTGGTGAGCTGTTCGACCGCGGCCACACGGATCAGGTCGGTCACGGTCATGCCTTGGGGCATGGCGCCGTGGCGCGAGCGCAGCGTGGGCAGGTCGGTCGTCGTGCCGTGATGCGCCAGCAGCATCACCAGACACGCCAGGCCGCACTCCGAGGCTTCGGTCTGCAGCACCACCGGCATGGCCGAACGCCAGCCTGTCTGGATGCGGTCAAGCAAGGCCATCATGCTGCCTGTCAACCTTGGTTCATGCGCGCGCGCGCAGCGAACAGGGGTTCCAGGATCCATTCATACAGGCGCCGGGTCTCGTGCAGCATGTCGGCCTCCACGCGCATGCCGGCCTGCAAGGGCAGCGCACGGTCGGCACCATTGATCGTCTGCGCGGGCAGGGTGACGGTGATCGTGAACAAGGGTTCGCCGGCCAGTTCCGGGCGCTGCGAAAACCCTTGTATCTCGGCCGCGCTCACGCCCGCCGTGGAGATCGACACCACCTTGCCGACGTGCTGGCCGAATTTTTGATAAGGGAACGCGTCATAGCGCAACAGCACGGTGGCGCCGGGTTGCACGAAACCCGTGGCCCGGCTGGGCGCGTACAGGCGCGCTTCGAGTTTGGTGGTCGAAGGAATCAGGTGCACCAGAGACCGGCTGGGCTCGATGCTCTGGCCCACCTCGCCTTGCATCAGCGTCACCTTGCCGTCGGCCGGCGCGGTGACCACCACGCGGCGGCGCGCCTCGATCTCGGTGAATTCCTGGCGCGCCAGCAGGATCGAGCGCTCACGCTCGGAGCGCTGGTCAGCAAAGCGCGCACGCAGGGTGTCGAGGTCGCGCTGGGTTGCGGACAGGTCGCGCTCCAGCACCATCACATCGCGCCGACCGCCCTGCAGCCGCGTGCGCAGTTCGGTCAACTCCGACTCCTTGGCCAGCAGTTCGTCGCGCGACACATAGCCTTGCTTGTACAAGCCTTCGTAACGGCGCACGGCGTCTTCGGCGCCGCCGATGCGCAGGCTCAGTTGTTGAGCCTGGCGCGACACCGGTTCGAGTTCGGCGCGCAGCGACGCGGCACGGCGGCGCAATTGCTCGGCCTCCTGGGCCTCGCTGGCCCCGACTCGGTTCAGGTCTTGTTCGAGTGAACGGCGCCGCGCTTCGATCTGGGCCGCAATGCCGCGCTGGTAACCCTGGGTGTCGGGCCCCATGCGGTCGCCCGACAACACGAACAGCACATCACCGCGCTTGACCTCCTGGCCGTCGCGCACGTGCTGCTCGACGACCACGCCGGGTTGACTGGCCGTGACCCGGATCAGGCCCTGGTTGGGGTGCAATTGCCCCACCACGGTGGAGCGCCGGGTGTAGCTGCCCAACGCGATCAACGCGCCCAGAGCGACCACCACACTCAGTGCAATCAGCGCGACCCAGCGCGACGATGCATCGGGCGTGAGCACGATGGCGCCATAGAACTGCGGCCGCTTGGCGTCGAGCACCTCTTGCCGAAACAGCGGACTGTCTTGATTCATTGCCATGTCTGAAAGGCGCGCACGCCATCGAACATGCGCACACAGGGCCAGCAGCCTGGCCGGCCAGACCACGGATTGGATTGCATTGCCAGTGTCCTACCCATCGAGGCCGCGTTGCCACGGCCACTGAAGAAGGCGTTGAGCCCGTGGCTGGACTCCAGCCTGGAGCCATGCCGGCGGGCATCAGGCTGCTCAGCAGCCACGCTTGTTTGTATCAATGCCCAGCCCATGCGCACCGGTGAACGGTAGCACCCCCCCGAGTGCCAAAGCGCCCGCAAGTATGCCCAGAAAAGCCGGCACATCGAGTTGCGGCCGGGCGGCTGTTACAACGTTCGATATCAACCTGCCGCTGCGCGCAATCGGTCATCATGCCGGCCCGCTTCGCAGCAGCCCACCCAGGCCGATCCGACATGTCCAGCCCACGCCCACCCGCCCTCGCCCACCGCGCGCCACCGGCCACGGACCCCGGGCTGGTCGAGTTGTGCCTGATGGGGCCGCGGCATCTGGCCAGTCACCTTGAGTGGTTCAAGCAGTTCACCGACAACAACACTGCGCTGGATGTCGCCGCGACCACGCAGTTCTGGCGTGGCGCGGCGGCACGTTACGAGCAACTGGCCCTGGAGCAAGCCGGCGCCGCCGATCAGCCGCAGATCAAACCACTGTCGGCCGCCGCCGCTGCGCACGTGGCCAAGCTGCTGGCGCTGCCCGCCTTTCGCGAGACCTTCAACGACGTGCCGGTGGCCTTCGGCATGGTTGAACTGGACCGGCTGGTGGTGTCGCAGTACATGCTCACGCAGGCCACCGTGCACAGCGTGGCCGCGGCGCAGCGCGCGTCGCCCGGCCGGTTGGCAAAGATTTGCCTGCCGCTGGCAGCGACCCAAACCAGCGTGAAGCTGGCTGGGCATGACGATGATCTGTTCAGCTTCATCGCCGACGCCCACGACATGCGTTACCTCGGCGCCAAGGTGTTGGACGCGGCACAGATCAGCGGCTTGACGATGCGCGGCCACGTGCAAAAGGTGGTCGCGCTGTGCGTGGGCTACAGCACCAACCTGATGAACGTGGTGCGCTACAACGGCCGCCTGGTGCTTAACAACGGCCACCACCGCGCCTATTCGCTGCGTGCCCAGGGGGTCAGCCATGTGCCCTGCGTGATTCAAGCCTGCGCCAGTTTCGAGGAGGTGCGCCTGGCCGCCACCGATGAAATCGTCGACAACAGCGACCTGTACTTCGAGGCGCCACGGCCGCCGTTGTTGCGCGACTTCGACGACC
>JAYUPO010000225.1:0-4037 GCA_043760085.1 Burkholderiales bacterium | reverse complement strand
GCCGGCCCGATGAAGCGCGAGGGCTGTACGACAGGGCGCTGGTGCTGTACGAGAAAGAGCAAGACGGTCTGGGCCAGGCGAACACGCTGAAGGCGCTGGGTGACATGCTGCGCGAACAACAGCAGTTTGACGCGGCTGCCGCGATGTACCGAGATGCGCTCAAGCTCTATGCGGCGCAGCAAGAGCCGATGGGCACCGCCTATACGTTCACGGAATTGGCCCGCTGTCTGCATGCCCTGCACAACGAGTACCAACGCGATCACGCCATGCTGCAGGCCTTATCAGCGGCGCAGGCTGCCAACACGGAAAGTGTGGCTGCCTATGTCGCCACTGCCTTGGTTGAGATGACGGGTGGCCGCGAGCAGGCACGGGCCTGGCTTGGGCGAAATCGGGCTGGCGATTGACCCGCTAGCGATAACGAATGAAATCGACCCGCCGGTCCTTACCGGCGGGCCGATTTGGCCAGGTCAATTCAGGTCGCGAATCAAGCCGCCACCGCTTTCGCCGCATCCGCATATTCCTCAATCTGGTCAAAGTTCATGTACTTGTAGATCTTGCTGCCGTCGGCATTGATCACGCCCATGTCGGTCTGGTATTCGGCCACTGTGGGCAGGCGCCCGAGCTTGCTGGCAATCGCCGCCAACTCAGCCGAAGCCAAAAACACGTTGGCGTTCTTGCCCAGCCGGTTCGGGAAGTTGCGCGTGCTGGTGCTGACCACCGTGGCGCCTTCGCGCACCTGGGCCTGGTTGCCCATGCACAGGCTGCAACCGGGCATTTCGGTGCGTGCACCGGCAGCACCGAAGACGCCGTAGTGGCCTTCTTTCGTCAGCTCGGCGGCGTCCATCTTGGTGGGCGGGGCGATCCACAGCTTCACCGGGATGTCGCGCTTGCCTTCGAGCAGCTTGCTGGCGGCGCGGAAGTGGCCGATGTTGGTCATGCAACTGCCGATGAAGACTTCGTCGATCTTGGTGCCGGCCACTGCACTGAGCAGTTTGGCATCGTCAGGGTCGTTCGGGCAGCACAGCACCGGCTCTTTCAGATCGTTAAGGTCGATCTCGATCACGGCGGCGTATTCGGCATCCTTGTCGGCTTCCAGCAGGGTCGGCTTGGCCAGCCAGGCTTCCACCGCCTGGATGCGGCGCTCGATGGTGCGTTTGTCGAGGTAGCCCTGCGCGATCATGTTTTTCATCAGCACCACGTTGCTGGTGAGGTACTCCTTCACCGGCGCTGTGTTTAACTTCACCGTGCAGCCGGCAGCGCTGCGCTCGGCGCTGGCGTCGCTCAGTTCGAAGGCTTGTTCCACCTTTAAATCGGGCAGGCCTTCGATCTCAAGAATGCGGCCCGAGAAGACGTTGACCTTGCCTGACTTGGCCACCGTCAACAGGCCGGCCTTGATGGCGTACAGCGGAATCGCATGCACCAGGTCGCGCAGGGTCACGCCGGGCTGCATCGTGCCCTTGAAGCGCACCAGCACGCTTTCGGGCATATCGAGCGGCATCACGCCGGTGGCCGCACCAAAGGCTACCAAGCCCGAGCCGGCCGGGAAGCTGATGCCGATGGGGAATCGCGTGTGGCTGTCGCCGCCCGTGCCCACGGTGTCAGGCAGCAGCAGGCGGTTCAGCCAACTGTGGATGATGCCGTCGCCCGGGCGCAGGCTGATGCCGCCGCGGTTGCTGATGAAGGCGGGCAGCTCGCGGTGCGTCTTCACGTCCACCGGCTTGGGGTAGGCGGCGGTGTGGCAGAAGCTTTGCATCACCAGGTCAGCGCTGAAGCCCAGGCAGGCCAGGTCTTTCAGCTCGTCGCGGGTCATGGGGCCGGTGGTGTCCTGGCTGCCCACGGTGGTCATGCGCGGCTCGCAATAGGTGCCCGGGCGAACGCCCTGGCCCTCCGGCAAGCCCACAGCACGGCCGACCATTTTTTGTGCGACGGTGAAGCCGGCATTCGTTGCAACAGGGGGCTGCGGCAAGCGGAAGGTGGTGGCTGCGGCCAAGCCCAGGAATTCGCGCGCCTTGGCGGTGAGGCTGCGGCCGATGATCAGGTTGATGCGCCCGCCGGCGCGCACTTCATCGAACAGCACATCGCTCTTGATCTTGAAGCTGGCCGCTAGCGCGCCGTTCTTCATGATCTGGCCTTCGTAGGGCAGGATGTCGAGCACGTCGCCCATTTCGAAGTTCGAAACATCCACCTCAATAGGCAGCGCGCCTGAATCTTCTTGCGTGTTGAAGTAGATCGGCGCGATCTTGCCGCCCAGGGTGACGCCGCCGAAGCGCTTGTTGGGCACGAACGGAATATCTTGGCCGGTGGCCCAGATGGCGCTGTTGGTCGCACTCTTGCGGCTCGAGCCCGTGCCCACCACATCGCCCACATAGGCCACCAGGTGGCCCTTGGCTTTCAGCGCTTCAATGAACTTCATCGGGCCGCGCTTGCCGTCTTCTTCGGGCGTGAAGGCCGCGCCGGCGCGGGTGTTCTTCAGCATGGCCAGGTAGTGCAGGGGGATGTCGGGGCGGCTCCAGGCGTCGGGCGCGGGGCTCAGGTCGTCGGTGTTGGTTTCACCGGGCACCTTGAACACGCTGACGGTAATTTTCCTGGGCACTTCGGGCCGCGAGGTGAACCATTCGGCATCGGCCCAGGATTGGATCACCGCCTTGGCGTGGGCATTGCCGGCCTTGGCCTTTTCAGCCACGTCGTGAAAGAAGTCGAACATCAGCAGCGTCTTCTTCAAACCCGCTGCCGCGACGCCGGCCACTTCGGCGTCGTCGAGCAAATCAATCAAAGGCTTGACGTTGTAGCCACCCACCATGGTGCCCAGCAGCTCGGTGGCCTTGGCCTTGCTGATCGCCGGCACGGTGAAATCGCCATGCGCCACCGCGGCCAGGAAGCTGGCCTTGACCTTGGCCGCATCGTCCACGCCCGGGGGCACGCGGTGCGTGAGCAAGTCAAGCATGAAGGCTTCCTCGCCTGCCGGCGGCGCCTTGATGAGTTCGATCAAGTCAGCGGTTTGCTGCGCAGAAAGCGGCAGCGGCGGAATGCCCAGGGCGGCGCGTTCGGCGGCGTGTTGGCGGTAGGCTTGAAGCATGGTGGGCTCCTTGGGGGCTCAGGGTTGGGCAGCAGGTCGGCTAAGGCGTCGGCTCAAAGCAGATGTTTGACACCGTCTTGCTCGCCCTGCAATTCGGCCAGGGTCTTGTTGATGCATTCCTGGCTGAAGGCATCGATCGGCAGGCCTTGCACGATGCTGTATTGGCCGCCGGCCGTGGTGACCGGGAAGCCGAACATCACGTCTTTCGGGATGCCGTAGTCGCCATTGCTGGGCACGCCCATGGTCACCCATTCGGCGCCGGTGCCCAGGGCCCAGTCGCGCATGTGGTCGATCGCGGCGTTGGCCGCCGAGGCGGCTGAAGACAAGCCGCGCGCTTCGATGATGGCCGCGCCGCGCTTGCCCACGGTGGGCGGAAGGTGTCTTTGTTCCAGGCCTGGTCGTTGACCATGTCTCTCACGCTGGCGCCGTCAATCGTGGCGAAGCGGTAGTCGGCGTACATGCTGGGCGAATGGTTGCCCCACACGGCCAGCTTCTTGATGGCGGCCACCGGCTTGCCGGTCTTGGCGGCCAGTTGACTCAGGGCACGGTTATGGTCCAGCCGCAGCATGGCGGTGAAGTTTTCGCGCGGCAGGCCGGGCGCGCTTTTCATGGCGATGTAGGCGTTGGTGTTGGCCGGGTTGCCCACCACCAGCACCTTCACCTTGCGGCTGGCCACGGCGTCAAGCGCCTTGCCTTGCGCGGTGAAGATGGCGCCGTTGATGGCCAGCAGCTCGGCACGCTCCATGCCGGCCTTGCGCGGCATCGACCCCACGAGCAACGCATAGTCGGTGTTCTTGAACGCGGTCATGGGGTCGCTGTGAGCTTCCATGCCGGCCAGCAGCGGGAAGGCGCAGTCTTCCAGTTCCATCATCACGCCCTTGAGCGCCTTTTGCGGGCCTTCAACCGGCACTTCCAGCAATTGCAGGATGACTGGCTGGTCTTTGCCCAGCATTTCGCCGGC
>JAYUPO010000224.1:0-4038 GCA_043760085.1 Burkholderiales bacterium | reverse complement strand
AGCGCGGCGTGGTGTTGCACTTCGTCCACCTGCACCAGGAAGCAGGCCGGGCAGGTGAAGACCTTGAGCGGGAAGTGCGTTTCGGGTTGCCCCAATTGCGCGGGCGTGAGGAAGGCGTTCGACGGCGGCGCGGTGCCGAGGTCAACGAACACATGGCCCGGCGCGTGCAGCGCGCTGGCGCAGTGGCGGCAGTTCATGCCAGGCAAGCCTCAAAGGCGTCGCTGAGCAGCGCATGTGCACGATCGCGCGCCGACACCTGCGTGGGCGTGAGCGGCCAAGCGATGCCCAGGCGGGGGTCGTCGAAACGCAGGCCGCCTTCATGCGGCTGCGAATACGCCGCGCTGTGCAGGTAAAGCATCTCCACGTCAGCACTCAGCGTCTGGAAGCCATGCGCAAAACCCGGCGGAATCCACAACTGGCGCTGACCACGCTCGCACAGCTCCACGCCGTGCCAATGCAGGTACGTGCTGGAGCCGGCGCGCAGATCGACCGCCACGTCAAACACCTGGCCGCGCAGGCAACGCACCAGCTTGCCTTCCAGCGCCGGGGCGCGCTGGAAGTGCAGGCCGCGAATGGTGCCGCGCTCGGTGTTGAAAGACTGGTTCACCTGCACCACGCGCGCACCCGGCGCAATGCGTTGCATCGCCGCTTCGCACCATAGGCGCATGAAGCGGCCGCGCGCATCACCCACCGCCACGGGTTCGAGTTCCCACAAGCCGGCCAGCGGCGTGGCGTGCGCCGTCAATGCACTCAATTCAGCTCGCCCAAGCCAGGTTCAATGCCTTGGCATCTTGCAGGTAGGCGCGCAGGTCGTCGCCGCTGCACACCTCGCCATGTTGGTGCAGACGGCGGTACCACTGCGCGGTGCGCGCCAGCGCGGTGTCGATGCTCCAGGCCGGCCGCCAGCCCAGTTGCGCATGGGCCTTGCTGCAGTCCAGCGCCAGCCAGGGCGCTTCATGCGGCTGCGGTGATTCATCGGGCTCATAGCGAATCGCCGGCCAGCGTTCGGCCAGCTTGTCGATCAGGCTGCGCACGGGAATATGGCTGGCCGCATCGGGCCCGAAATTCCAGGCTTCGCCACGGTCATGCTTGTCGGCCAGCAGGCGCTGGCCGAGCAGCAGGTAGCCCGCCAGCGGGTCCAAAACGTGCTGCCAGGGGCGGGTGGCATCCGGGTTGCGCACCGGCGTGGCCTGCGCATGGGTGACGCCGCGCACCAGGTCGGGCACCAGGCGGTCAGCGCCCCAGTCACCGCCGCCCAGCACGTTGCCCGCCCGCGCCGTGGCCAGGGCCACGAGGTGGCCGCGGCCGTCGTCATGGCTGAAATAGCTGGCGCGGTAGCTGGCACTGAGCAATTCGGCACACGCCTTGGACGCGCTATACGGGTCGTGCCCGCCCAGCGCGTCGCTCTCCACAAACGCGCGGCGCGCGCCGCCTTGTTCATAACATTTGTCTGAGGTGACATTCACCACGACGCGCACGCTGGGCGTGGCGCGAACGGCCTCGAACAGGTGCACCAGGCCCATCAGGTTGCTGCCCCAGGTGTCCATCGGCTCCTTGTAGCCGCGCCGCACCAAGGGCTGCGCCGCCAGGTGAAAGATCACCTCAGGTGCAAAGCGCTGCACCGCGGCTTTCAGCGCCGGCGCGTCGCGCAAGTCGCACAAGGTTTCTTGCACCGGCAAGCCGAGCAGTTGCCAATGGTTGGGCGATTGGGCCGCGGGCAGCGCCAGGCCATGCACTTGCGCGCCCATCATGCGCAACCACAAGGCCAGCCACGAGCCCTTGAATCCGGTGTGGCCGGTGACCAGCACCCGCCGGCCCTGGTAGGCGCCGCCGAAGACCGTTTCGAAGTCTTGCGTGGCGAAGTAAAAGCGGTCTCGTCTCATGCCCAAACCTTCCAGGGCGCAGCGCCCGCTTGCCAAAGTTCTTCGAGCTTCATCTTGTCGCGCAGCGTGTCCATGGGTTGCCAAAAGCCGCGGTGCGCATAGGCCGAAAGCTGGCCGCTGTGGGCCAGTTGCTCCAACGGTTCGCGCTCCCACACCGTGGCGTCGTTGCTGATCAGGTCCAGCACGTCGGGTTGCAGCACAAAGTAGCCGCCGTTGACTGAAGCGCCATCGCCCTGCGGTTTTTCAGCAAAGCGCTGGATGCTGTGGCCGGCGATATCCAGCGCACCAAAGCGCCCCGGTGGCTGCACGGCGGTGAGCGTGGCGCGGCGGCCCTGCGCACGGTGGAACTGCACCAGCTCGGTCACGTTCACATCGGCCAGGCCGTCGCCATAGGTGAAGCAGAACGGCTCGCCGTCGTCGAGGTAGTCGCGCACGCGCTTCAGGCGCCCGCCGGTCTGCGTGGCGTCGCCCGTGTCCACCAGCGTCACGCGCCACGGCTCGCAGTGGCGGTGGCAGACTTCCATGCGGTTTTCGGCCAGGTCAAACGTCACGTCCGACATGTGCAGGAAGTAGTTGGCGAAGTACTCCTTGATGACATAGCCGCGGTAGCCCAGGCAAATGATGAAGTCGTTGATGCCATGGTGCGAATAGGTCTTCAGGATGTGCCACAGCACCGGCTTGCCGCCCACTTCGACCATGGGCTTGGGCCGCACCGCGGTTTCCTCGGCCAGCCGGGTGCCCAGGCCACCGGCCAGGATGACCGCTTTCATGGCAGGTTTGCCTCCAGGTGCGTGGCGGGCAAGCCCGCGCAGGCGCGCGCCCAGATGCGCTGCACCAGCGCTTCGAAACGGCGGGCAAAGAGTTCGCCGTTGAACAAGGCTGATGTCAAACGTTGTTCTTCAAGATGCCCGTGCAGCCGCGCGCGGCGCGGCGCGTCGTTGGCCAGCTCGACCACCGTGTTCATGTACTGCGCCGGGCTGGTACAGGCCAGCTCATCCAGCCCCGCCGCATGCAGCAGGCTGGCACCCACGCGGCTGGCGAAGGTGCGGCCCTTCAGGCTGACCACCGGCACGCCCATCCACAAGGCCTCACTGGCCGTGGTGTGGGCGTTGCAGGGCCAGGCGTCGAGATACAGGTCGGCGCAGGCCAGGCGGCGCAAGTGCTGTTCGAGCTTGACCACCGGCGCGAACAGCAAGCGCTCGGGGCCGATGCCGCGCAGCGCCGCTTCGCGCTCCAGCGCCGCTTGCACATTGCTGTTCCAGTGCAGCAGCCACAGCACCGCCTGCGGCAGCGCGTGCAACAGCTCGCACCAGGTGTCAAAGACCTGCGGCGAAATCTTGTAGGGCTGGTGAAAGCCGCACAGCAGCAGCGCCTCGTCGGCCACGCCGATCTCGCTGCGCGGGGCGGCGGCGGGCCGTTCGCGGCGGTTGTCGTTGGGCTGGTAGCAGCCCGGCAACTGGGCGATCTTTTCACTGAAGTCGGCCGCGTCGCACAACGGCGTGACGATGGCGTCGCCCACGAAGTAGTCGATGTACGGCGCGCCGGTGGAACCCGGAAACCCCAGCCAACTCAGTTGCACCGGTGCCGGGCGGTGCGCCAGCACATGCAGCGGGTTGTCGTAGGTGATGCCTTTCAGGTCGACCAGCACATCGATGCCGGCCTCGCGGATGCGCCGCGCCATGGCCTCATGCGGCTGGCCGCGCAGGTGCTCGAAGTGCTCGCAGGCCTGCTCCATGCGCCGGCGCAGCGGGCTGCCATCATCGGGGCCGGTGGAAAACAGGCTCACCTCGAACGTTGTTCGGTCGTGGCTTTCCAGCATCTGGGCCATCAACTGCGAGGTGGCGTGGGTGTGAAAGTCGGCCGAGAGGTAGCCCAGCTTCAGCCGGCCGCCATGGGCGCGCGCATTGCGCCGCGGCAGCGGCTTGACCTGGCGTTGTACGTGCAAGGCTTGGTGCTGCGCCACCTTCAGCACCTCGGCCGGGTCGTCGATCAGCACCGCATGCGTGAAGGCGCTGGTTTCCATGGCACGACCCACGGGCACGGTGCGCAGCCGCTCGCGCAGGTGCGACTCTTCGGCCTGCGCTTGCGGCCAGCGGCAGGCTTCGCGCTCCAGGAACAGCAGTTGGCCGCGCGCCGCCAGGTCGCTGGTGCTCAC
>JAYUPO010000223.1:0-10821 GCA_043760085.1 Burkholderiales bacterium | reverse complement strand
TGCGCCAACTGGCGCGCCCGCCACGGCCCGCCCCGGGCGAGCCCCGTGAGCCGCGTGAGCCGCGCGAAGCACGCGCGCCGAGCGACCCGCTCGCACCGCCGCCGGCCCCGGGCAGCGAGGTGGAGCGCAGTGGGCGCAAGCGCCGGCGCGGCCGCAAAGGCGGGGTGGAGCGCAACCCCGCTGTCGCAACGCGCGAGCCCCATGACGGCACACCGCCGCTGGGGCTGCCGATCGAGCGGTTGCCCATGGATCGTGGTGCCCCTGTTCGGGCCCGCAGCGAACGCCCGCCACGCGGCGAGCCTGGCGAGGATGGCCCGATTCCCAACCCCTTGCAGCAGACCTACGACAAACGGGCCATTCAACAGGCGCGCCGGCAAAGCCGCGAAGTCAGCGACGACGGCCCGATCCCCAACCCGTTGCAGCAAACCTATGACAAGCGCGCCATGCAGGCCGAACGGCAGGTGCGCGACGATCTCGGTGAGGACGGCCCAATCCCCAACCCCCTGCAGCAGACCTACGACAAACGCCACGTCCAGCCGCAGCGCCCGTTCGCCAGCCAGCGCAACGGCCGCAAGGGTGGCCAAGGCCAGGGCCAGGGCGGCGGCACGCCGCGCCAGCCTGACCCGATGCAAACCGCTGTGGGCTACATCGGCGCCAACGCCTTCCTGCGCCCGGCCGGCAAAGGCGGCAAGGCCGGTAAACGTGGCGGCGCCGGCAAGCGGCCCGGCGGCGGCCCCGGCGGGCCGGGTGGCCCGGGCGGGCGCGGCGGCCCGTTCAAGGGCGGCGGGCGGGGTGGTCGCTAGGCGTCGCCCGCTGCCCGTGCGGCGAGGCACCACACAGCCACAAGTTAGAATTCAAGGCTTTGCCAAACGGCAAGACACAGGAGTGATTTCATGGCCAGCGAACGTACCCTGTCGATCATCAAGCCCGATGCCGTGGCCAAGAATGTGATCGGCCAGATCCTTGCCCGCTTCGAGGGCGCCGGCCTGAAGATCGCTGCCGCCCGCATGATGCATTTGTCGCGCGCGCAAGCCGAAGCCTTCTACGCCGTGCACAAGGCGCGGCCATTCTTCAATGACTTGGTGGGCTTCATGATTTCCGGCCCCGTGATGGTGCAAGTGCTTGAAGGCCCGAACGCCATCGCACGCCACCGCGAACTGATGGGCGCCACCGACCCGAAGAAGGCCGAGAAGGGCACCATTCGCGCCGACTTTGCCGCCAGCATCGACGCCAATGCGGTGCACGGCTCCGACGGCACTGAGACCGCGGCCACGGAAGTGGCGTTCTTCTTTCCCGGCTTGAGCGTTTTCAGCCGCTGAGGCGCGGCCCGACGTTGCCCACACGCCTGCCGCTGCGCCCATCATGAATGCGGCTTTCGCCAACTTGCTGGAATTCGACCTGGAAGGCCTGGCCGCATTCGTGGCCGGCCTGGGCGAGAAGCGCTTTCGCGCGGTGCAACTGTTCCGCTGGATCCACCAGCGCGGCGCGGCCGAATTCGACACCATGACCGACTTGGCCAAGAGCCTGCGCGACAAGCTTGCCGGCCAGGCACGGGTGCAGCCGCTGCGCGTGATCAGCGAGCACATCAGCGTCGACGGCACCGTGAAGTGGCTGTTCGATGTCGGCGCTGGCAACGCGATCGAAACCGTGTTCATTCCCGAGGCCGACCGCGGCACGCTGTGCATCTCGTCGCAGGCCGGTTGCGCCGTAGGGTGCAGTTTTTGTTCCACCGGCGCGCAAGGCTTCAGCCGCAACCTCAGCACCGCAGAAATCGTGGCCCAGTTGTGGCATGCCGAGCATCAATTGCGCGCGCGCCAAAGCCCGCCCGGTGGCGCGCGGGTGATCAGCAACGTGGTGATGATGGGCATGGGCGAGCCGCTGCAAAACTACGCCGCGCTGCTGCCGGCGCTGCGCGTGATGCTCGACGACCATGGCTACGGGCTGTCGCGCCGCCGTGTCACCGTTTCCACCTCGGGCGTGGTGCCGATGATTGAGCGCCTGCAAGCCGATTGCCCGGTGGCGTTGGCGGTGAGCCTGCACGCCCCCACCGACGCCCTGCGCGACACCCTGGTGCCGCTGAATCGCAAGTACCCGCTGCACGAACTGCTCGCCGCCTGCGAAAGCTATTTGCAGGCTGCGCCACGCGACTTCATCACCCTGGAATACTGCATGCTCGATGGAGTGAACGACAGCGATGCACTGGCACAGCGCCTGTTGCGCCTGCTGGGCGGCGAGCGCGAGGGTGCGCCGCCGGCCCGACCATTGCCCTGCAAGGTGAACCTGATCCCGTTCAACCCATTCCCGGCGTCCGGGCTGAAGCGCTCGAGCCGCGAGCGCGTGGCGGCGTTCGCCAAGGTCTTGCAAGACGGCGGCATCGTGACCACGGTGCGCAAGACACGCGGCGACGACATCGACGCCGCCTGCGGCCAACTCGCCGGCGAGGTGCAAGACCGCACCCGGCTGGGCGAGCGCCGGGCGCGCGCAGTGATCGCGCTGGTGCCGCATGTGGCGAGCGAGGTGAGGCCGTGAACAATAACGTTTCACATCAGCCGAGGTTCAGTTTCAAGCACGGCTTCAAGCTGGCGCTGGCTGCCGCCGCGGTGGTGCTGGCCGGCTGTGCCACGCCGGCCGGTGCGCCGCCGTCGCGCGACGTGAGCACGGTGTCTGATCAGTCCGAAGGAGAGCGCCGTGCGCGCCTGCGCCTCGAACTGGCGGGGGCCTACTTCACCCGCGGCCAGACCGCCACCGCGCTCGATGAAGTGAAGGTCGCCCTGGTGGCCTGGCCCGAGTTCACCGAGGCCTACAACTTGCGTGGCCTGATTTACGCCAGCATGGGCGAAACCAGCTTGGCCACCGAAAGCTTCAAGCGCGCATTGCAGATCAGGCCCGGCGACGCCGACACCTTGCATAACTACGCCTGGTTCCTGTGCCGGGAAAGGCGTTTCGGCGAAGCCGAGACCATGTTCCTGCAAGCCCTGGCGCAGCCGCAGTACCGCGACACCACGCGCACCTTGCTGGCACGCGGCGTGTGCCAGGCGCGCGACGGGCGCTGGGGGGAGGCGGAACAAACGCTCATTCGCGCTTATGAACTCGACCCCGCCAACCCGGCCACGGCGGTCAACCTGACCGAGGTGCTGGTGCGCCGCGGCCAGTATGAGCGGGCGCGCTTTTACATCCGGCGCGTGAACGATGTGCCCGATCAGGTCAACGCGCAGACGCTGTGGCTGGCCGCGCGCATCGAGCACAAGCTGGGGCAGGGCGAGCGTGCGCGTGAACTGGGTTCGATGCTGTCGCAGCGTTTTCCGCAGTCACCCGAAGCCATGCTGTTCGAGCGGGGCCAGTTCGATGGGCAGTGAAACAGATACCCACTCGCGCAGCGCCGGCAACATGCTGCGCATGGCGCGCGAGGCCAAGGGCTTGCACATTGGTGCGCTGGCAGCGGCCTTGAAGGTTACGTCGGCCAAGCTGGAGGCGCTGGAAAGCGACCGTCTCGATGCCTTGCCCGACGCCACGTTCAGCCGTGCCCTGGCGCAGTCGGTGTGCCGCCAACTCAAGATCGACCCGGGGCCGGTGCTGGCTCTGATGCCCGCGGCGGCAACCACGGGGCTGGGCGCCGCGCACGATGGCATCAACGCCCCGTTTCGCGAGCACTCGCCGCAGCGCGACGGCAACGACAGCAATTGGCTGCGCCACCCCATGCTGTGGGGCAGTGTCGTGCTGCTGGCCGCGGCGCTGGTGGTGTACGTGGTGCCGGTGTCGATGTGGGCGCAATGGCTGGCGGCATGGCGCCCGGATTCAGCGCCCGTGCCGGTGGTGATGGCGCCCGCTGCGCCGACGGCGCCAGCGGCTTCTGCTGCGCCTGCCGGCCTGGCCGGCCTGGCCACCGCGCCGCTCGCCGTGGGGCCGGCGCCCGCCATGGCGCCGGAGCTGCCGGGGCAAGGTGCAGCGCCGGCGCTCACCATGGCGCCCACCGCCTCTGCGCCCAGGGTGGAGACGGTCTTTCCTGCTCAGGGGCCAGCGCAAGGCGGGTTGGCCGGCCAGCCCATGAGCGCAGCGCTGACCAGCGCGGTGGTCATCCGGGTCAATGAGGCGTCGTGGGTTGAAGTCAACGATGCCCAGGGCAAGTCGTTGCTGTCGCGCCTGTTGCAACGCGGTGAAAGTGTCGGCCTGGAAGGCAGCTTTCCGCTGCGGTTGAAGATCGGCAACGCCGCGGCCACCGAACTGAGCTTCCGTGGCCAGCCGGTCGATTTGCGGGCTGTCACGCGCGACAACATTGCACGCCTGGAGTTGCAATGAACCTGAGCGTCATTGCACCGGCCCTCATTCCGGCACGGCACAGCCTGCAAGCTCGCGTGGCCTGGGGCAGCCATGTCGTCACCGTGGGCGGCGACGCGCCGGTGCGCGTGCAGTCGATGACCAACACCGACACGGTCGATGCCGTTGGCACGGCGATCCAGGTGAAGGAATTGGCGCAGGCCGGCTCGGAGCTGGTGCGCATCACCGTGAACACGCCCGAAGCCGCGCAGGCCGTGCCCTACATCCGCGAGCAGCTCGACCGCATGGGCATCAACGTGCCCTTGATTGGCGACTTTCACTACAACGGCCACCGCCTGCTCACCGACCACCCGGCCTGCGCCGCGGCCTTGAGCAAGTACCGCATCAACCCCGGCAACGTGGGCAAGGGCGACAAGCGCGACCGCCAGTTCGCCTTGATGATCGAAGCCGCCATGAAGCATGACAAGGCGGTGCGCATCGGCGTGAACTGGGGCAGCCTCGATCAGGAACTGCTCGCCGCGCTGATGGACGACAACGCCAAACTGGCCGAGCCGGCGGATGCGCAACAGGTGATGTACCAGGCGCTGGTGCAGTCCGCGCTGGGCTCGGCGGCCTATGCACGTGAGCTGGGGCTGGCGGCCAGCCAGATCATCATCAGTTGCAAGGTCAGCGGCGTGAACGATCTGATCGCCGTCTACCGCGGCCTGGCCAGGCAATGCGACTACGCGTTGCACCTCGGCCTTACAGAGGCCGGCATGGGCACCAAGGGCACCGTCGCCTCAAGTGCGGCGTTAGCGGTGCTGTTGCAGGAAGGCATCGGCGACACGATCCGCGTCTCGCTCACGCCGCAGCCGGGCGAAGCGCGCACGCAGGAAGTTGTTATTGCCAACGAGATTTTGCAAGCCCTGGGCCTGCGCCGCTTCAACCCCAGCGTCACGGCCTGCCCCGGCTGCGGGCGCACCACCAGCGAAACCTTCCAGGTGCTGGCGCAGCGCATCGACGAACACTTGCGCCGCATGATGCCGGTGTGGAAGACGCGCTACCCGGGCGTTGAAAACCTGCGTGTGGCGGTGATGGGCTGCATCGTCAACGGCCCCGGCGAAAGCAAGCATGCCGACATCGGCATCAGCCTGCCCGGCACCGGCGAGGCGCCCGCCGCGCCGGTGTTCATCGATGGCCGAAAAGCCATGACGCTGCGCGGCGACGGCATAGCCGAAGAGTTCCACCAGATCGTCGAGAGCTACATCGAACGGCGCTTCGGCGCCGCGGCGCACGCCCCGGCATGACCTCGGTGCGGCTGCGCAGGTCGCCCATGAAAACTGAACTTGACATGAGTGAACGCCTCCAGGCCGTCAAAGGCATGAACGACATCCTGCCGCCGGATTCGGCTTGCTGGGAATGGTTCGAGCACGTGGTGCGAACGCTGATGCACCGCTATGGCTACCTGAATGTGCGCACGCCCCTGGTCGAGCCCACGGCGCTGTTCGTGCGTGGCCTGGGCGAGGTGACCGACATCGTCGAGCGCGAGATGTACTCCTTCACCGACAGCATGAACGGCGATGCGCTCACCCTGCGCCCCGAAGGCACGGCCGGCGTGGTGAGGGCCATGATCGAACATTCGCACCTGTACGATGGCGGCAAGCGCCTGTTCTACATCGGCCCCATGTTCCGCCATGAACGGCCGCAGCGCGGGCGCTATCGCCAGTTTCACCAGGTTGGCGTAGAAGCACTGGGGCACGACGGGCCCGATGTGGACGCCGAAGTCATCTTGATGGCGCGCGCGCTGTGGCAAGACCTCGGCCTGGCCGATGTGCGGCTCGAACTGAACAGCCTGGGCCAGACCAGCGAACGCCTGGCCCACCGCGCCGCGCTGATCGCCTACCTGGAAAAACATCTCGATCAACTGGACGCCGATGCCAAGCGCCGCCTGCACAGCAACCCGCTGCGCATCCTGGACACCAAGAACCCCACCATGCAGGCCCTGGTGGAAGGCGCACCGCAGTTGATGAGTTTCCTGGGCGAGGCTTCGCTGAAGCACCTGGACGGCGTCAAAGCCATGCTCGATGCCGTGGGCCAGCCCTACCGCATCAACCCGCGCCTGGTGCGCGGCATGGACTACTACAACCTCACCGTTTTCGAATGGACGACCGACAAGCTGGGCGCGCAAGGCACGCTGTGCGGCGGCGGGCGTTATGACGGCTTGATCGAGATGTTAGGCGGCAAGCCCGCCCCGGCCGTGGGCTGGGGCCTGGGCATCGAGCGCGTGCTCGATTTGCTGGTGCAGTGCGCCATCACGCCGCCGCCGCGCCCGCCTGATGCCTACATGGTTGTGCCCGATGCGCTGGCCCTGCCGCAGGCCACGCGCTGCGCCGAGAGCCTGCGCGCGGCCGGCCTGGCGGTGGTGCTGCACCCCTTGGGCAAGCAGGGTGCGGCGAGCATGAAAGCGCAATTCAAGAAGGCTGATGCTTCGGGTGCCCGCCATGCATTGATCTTCGGCGCTGACGAGCTGGCCACCGGGCAGGTGGCGGTCAAGCCGCTGCGCAACGCCACGCCCACGCAGCGCCTGCGTTCGCTGGCCGAGGTGGCGGCCTGGGCCGACGAATTGCGCAACGCATAATCGCCGCCTTCCAAAGCCCCCGCTTCCAAGAACCCGCGCAACATGGCATCACCTTTAGACCTGCAAGAGCAGGAGCAACTCGACGCCTTGAAGGCGTTCTGGAAGCAGTACGGCAACCTGATCACCTGGCTCCTGGTGGCCGCGCTGGCGCTGTACGCCGGCTGGAACGCCTGGGGCTATTGGCAGCGCGAACAGGCGGCCAAAGCCAGCAGCATGTTCGGCGAACTCGAGCGCGCTGCGCAAGCCAGCGACGCTGAAAAAACCGGCCGCATCTTTGGCGACCTGAAAGACCGTTTCGGCCGCACCGCCTACGCCCAGCAAGCCGGTTTGCTGGCGGCCAAGGTGCAGCACGACAAGGGCCAGGCCGACGCCGCGCGCGCCAGCCTCGCCTGGGTGGGCGACAACGCGGTGGAAGACGAATACCGCAGCATCGCGCGCCTGCGCCTGGCCGGCTTGTTGCTGGATGCCAAGCAATACGATGAAGCGCTGAAGCAGCTCGATGCCTCCAAGGCGCCCGATTTCCAGGCCCTGGTGGCCGACCGCCGCGGCGATGTGCTGCTGGCGCAGGGCAAGAAAGACGATGCCCGCGGCGCCTACCAAACGGCGTACCAGGGGCTTGACGTGAAGCTCGAATACCGCCAGCTCGTGCAGGCCAAGCTCACCGCCCTGGGCGCTGCACCCGCGGCCTCGGCGGCGCTGGTGGCTGGAGTGGCATCGGGTGCGGCATCGGGTGCGGGCAAGTGATGCGCTGGGTCTCGATCCAACGCGCTTTCCTGGCCGCCACACTGGTCACGCTGGCGGCGTGTTCGTCTGACCGCCCCAAACCCACGGCGCTGGAGCCGCTGGCGCCCAAGATCGGCGGCCGTCAGGCCTGGATGGCCCAGCTTTCGAATGTGGATTTCGGTTTGACGATGCAGGTGCGCGACGGCTCGGTCACCGTGGCCGGCGGCGATGGCAGTTTGCTGGCTTTGGATCTGCAAAGCGGGCGCGAGTTGTGGCGCGCGCAGGCCGGTGCGCGCTTGTCAGCCGGCGTGGGCAGCGACGGGCGCTACAGCAGCGTGGTCACGCGCGACAACGTCCTCGTCACCTTCGAAGCCGGCCGCGAGAAGTGGCGCCAGCGCTTGAACGCCAGCGTGAGCACGGCGCCGCTGGTGGCCGGAGAGCGCGTGTTCGTGCTGGGTGCTGACCGCGCGGTGCATGCTTATGACGCCATTGATGGCCAGCGCCTGTGGACCTTGCAACGCCCGGGCGAGCCGCTGGGCCTGGCCCAGGCCGGCGTGCTGCTGCCGTACAAGAACACCTTGCTGGCCGGGCAAGGTGCGCGGCTGACGGGCGTTGACCCGCTGAACGGCGCGGTGAGTTGGGAAGTGGCCCTGGGCAACCCGCGAGGCACCAATGAAGTCGAGCGCTTGGCCGACCTGGTGGGCCCCGCCTTGCGACTGGGCAGCCAGGTCTGCGCGCGCGCCTTTCAATTGGCCGTGGGTTGCGTTGATGTAGAGCGCGGCACCTTGACCTGGGCGCGCAACAGTGCCGGCCCCAGCGGCCTGGGCGGTGACGCCGAGTTGATCGTCGGCGCCGACGCCAGCGACCGCATCACTGCCTGGCGCGCCACCACCGGCGAAGTGGCCTGGAGCAACGAGAAGATGCTCTATCGCGGCCTGAGCGGCGCCCTCGTCACCGGCCGCACGGTGGTGATGGGCGACAGCGAAGGGCAGGTGCACTTTCTGGATCGCAGCAATGGCGAACCCTTGCTGCGCCTGGCCACCGACGGCTCGGCCGTGGTGGGCAACCCGGTGCTTGCAGCCAACCAGGTGCTGGTCGTCACACGCAAGGGTGGGGTGTTTGCCTTCCGCCTTGATTGACGTGAGCCGCGTGCGCCGGCGCAGCGCCAAGTAGCGCCAAGTAGCGCCAAGACATGAAACCCGTCATCGCCATCGTCGGCCGGCCCAATGTCGGCAAGTCCACGCTGTTCAACCGTCTCACGAAGACGCGCGACGCCATCGTGGCCGACTTCGCCGGCTTGACGCGCGACCGCCATTACGGTGATGGCGTGGTGGGTGAGCGCGAGTACATCGTCATCGACACCGGTGGCTTTGAGCCCGACAGCAGCACCGGCATCGTCAAGGAAATGGCCAAGCAGACCAAGCAGGCCGTGGCCGAGGCTGATGTGGTGATCTTCGTGCTCGATGTGCGCGCCGGCCTGTCGCGGCAAGATGAGGACATTGCACGCTACCTGCGCAGCCGCGCCCGCCGCGTGCTGCTGGCCGTGAACAAGGCCGAAGGCATGGGCGACTCGCCGTTGCTGGGCGAATTTCATGAGCTCGGCATGGGCGAGCCGCACCCGATTTCGGCGGCGCACGGGCAAGGCATTCGCAGCCTCATCGAAGCCGCGCTGGAAGGCTTCCCGCCCGAGCCGGCACCAGACGATGCCGCCTGCGCTGACGGCACGCGCCCGATCCGCCTGGCCGTGGCCGGCAGGCCCAATGTGGGCAAGTCGACCCTCATCAACACCTGGTTGGGTGAGGAGCGGCTGGTCGCCTTCGACCAACCCGGCACCACGCGCGACGCCATCAGCGTGCCGTTCGAACGCAATGGCCAACAGTTCGAGTTGATCGACACCGCCGGCCTGCGGCGCAAGGGCAAGGTCTTCGAGGCGATCGAGAAGTTCTCCGTCGTCAAGACTTTGCAGGCCGTTGCCGATGCCAACGTGGTGCTGTTGCTGCTCGACGCCACGCAGGGCGTCACCGATCAAGACGCGCACATTGCCGGCTACATCCTGGAGACCGGCCGCGCCGTGGTGCTGGCCGTGAACAAATGGGACGCCACCGACGCCTACCAGCGCGAGACGCTGGAGCGTTCCATCTCGCAGCGCCTGGCCTTCCTGCGCTACGCGGAAGTACTGCGCATTTCGGCCACCAAGCGCCAGGGCCTGGGCCCGCTGTGGAAGGCCATTGCGGCGGCACATGCCTCGGCCGTGCGCAAGCTGCCCACGCCGCTGCTCACGCGGCTGATTCTCGACGCCGTGAGCCACCAGACACCGCCGCGCGACGGCCACTTCAGGCCCAAGTTGCGCTATGCCCACCAAGGCGGCATGAACCCGCCGATCGTGGTGATCCACGGCAACTCGCTCGACCATGTCGGCGACTCGTACAAGCGCTACCTCGAAGGCCGCATCCGCGAACACTTCAAGCTGGTGGGCACGCCCTTGCGCATCGAAATGCGTTCGTCAACCAACCCTTTCGACCGTGCCGACAAATAGCGCTGGCACACGGCCACACCTGGGGCCACAGCTGGAGAAGATCCCCTGGTGCGGCGTGTGATAACGTGCCAGCACTCGCCAACCCATCACGGAGAATATCGTGAGCAACAAAAGCCAATTGCTGCAAGACCCGTTCCTCAATCTTTTGCGCAAGGAACATGTGCCGGTGTCGATCTACCTCGTCAACGGCATCAAACTGCAGGGCCACATTGAATCGTTCGACCAGTACGTCGTGCTGCTGCGCAACACGGTGACGCAAATGGTCTACAAGCACGCCATCTCTACGGTGGTGCCGGGTCGGGCGGTGAATTTCGCTGCCAGCGAACCAGGTGATGCGCCCTAATTGAACGCCAGCGCGCACGCTGAATCGAACTCGCGCCCAGCGGCCATGCCGGTGGTGCTGGTGGGTGTGGATTTCGGCACCAAGCAAGCCTTTGATGCCACGCTGGACGAATTGGCGCAACTGGCCGATTCCGCCGGCGACGTGGCCGTGGCCCGCGTGGTGGCACGGCGCAAGGCGCCCGACGCGGCGCTGTTCGTGGGCTCGGGCAAGGCCGATGAGATCAAGGCCCTGGTGGCCGACACCCAGGCCCAGGGCGTGATCTTCGACCAGGCATTGAGCCCGGCGCAGCAGCGCAACCTCGAACGCCACTTGGGCGTGCCGGTGGCT
>JAYUPO010000222.1:0-10821 GCA_043760085.1 Burkholderiales bacterium | reverse complement strand
AGATGTCGACACGGTTGGTGTCGTTGCAGGCCTGCACATCCAACTCGCCGTTATCCAGGCCTTCAGTGTCTGAAAGCGGCAGCACGCGAATGAAGCGCTCGTCGGCATAGCGATGCGCCAGCGCGTGTTGCAGCATCGCACCATCGGTGCCCGGCTTGAGCGTGTTCAGGTGCAGCGGCACCAGCACGGCCAAACCGTTGTAGAAGTTGCCCACCATCGGCATGAACACGGGGGGCTGCGCCAGGCCGGTGTGCGCCGCCATTTCAGGCAGATGTTTATGGCCCAGGCCCAGGGCGTAGGGCCGCGGTGACGCCAGCCGCGCATCGCCGCCAGCCTGGAAGCGCTCGATCATCTTCTTGCCGCCGCCGGAATAGCCGGTGATCGATGTCGCGCTCAACGCCAAGCCCGCGCTCACCAGCCCGGCATCCACCAGGGGACGAAGCAGCAAGATGAACGCGCTGGCATGGCAACCCGGGTTGGCGATGCGGCGCGCGCCACGCAGGGCCTCGCGCTGGCCCGGCGCAAGCTCAGGCAACCCGAACACCCAGCCGGGCGCGGTGCGGTGTGCGGTGCTGGCGTCGATCAGGCAGGTGCGAGGGTTGTTGACCATCGCCGCGGCCTCGCGCGCCGCCACATCGGGCAGGCACAAGAACGCCACGTCCGCCGCATTCAGCAAGCGCGCGCGTTCACCGGCGTCCTTGCGCAACGCGTGGCTGATCTGCAGCAACTCCACATCACCGCGGCGCGCCAGGTACTCGTGGATGCGCAGCCCCGTGGTGCCCTCTTGCCCGTCGACAAAAACCTTGAATGCCATGCGCCCGCCCTGCTGATGAAACGAATACGAGACGCACAGCATACGGCACGAGGCACGAAGCGGCAGCGACTCGCCGTCAGACACAATCCCCCGCCATGGTCACCAAGAAACCCAAGGGCCTGGGCATGGGCCTGGAAGCGCTGCTCGGCCCCAGGGCCAGCGAACCCGCCGCCGGCAGCGCCCAGCAACCCGGCAGCCTGCCGCTGACACAGTTGCACACCGGCCGCTACCAGCCGCGCACGCACATGGATGAAGGCTCGTTGAACGAGCTGGCCGAAAGCATCAAGGCCCAGGGCGTGATGCAGCCCGTGCTGGTGCGCCCCTTGCCCGGCGCCACGCCGGCCTATGAAATCATCGCCGGCGAACGCCGTGTTCGCGCTGCACGCCTGGCCGGCCTGACCGAGGTGCCGGTGCTGGTGCGCGAAGTGCCCGACCAAGCCGCCGCCGTGATGGCGCTGATTGAGAACATTCAACGCGAAGATCTCAACCCGCTTGAAGAAGCGCAAGGCCTGCAGCGGCTGGTGACGGAATTCAAACTCACACATGAACAGGCGGCACAAGCCGTGGGCCGCTCCCGCAGCGCTGCCAGCAACCTGCTGCGCCTGCTCAACCTGGCCGCGCCAGTGCAGCAAATGCTGATGGCCGGTGACATTGAAATGGGTCATGCGCGCGCGCTGCTGTCGCTCGACGCCGCGCAGCAAATCCTGCATGCCACGCAGATCGCCGCGCAAAAGCTCTCGGTGCGCGACGCTGAAAAAATCGTGGCCAAGGCCTTGAACAACGGCCGCCAGGCACCCTTGCTGCGGATGAAGAGAGACAAGCCACGCGACCTGGTGCGGCTGGAAGAACAGCTCGCCGACACGCTGGCCGCGGCGGTTGAAATTCGCGTTCATCGCAGCACCAAGCGTGGCCAGCAGGGCGAGATCGCCATCGCCTTCAGCACGCTCGACGAGCTCAACGGGTTGCTCGACAAACTGGGCGCGCGCGAACGCTGAAGCCTTGCCCCAGTTCAAGGCATGCAGCGGCTTGGCCCTGCTCCCGCATGCCGCTGCCATCGCAGACCCTGCCCATGCCACGGGCTTGAGTCAACCCAGGCACGCCGTTTGCCGTTCATGGCAAAACGAACTGCGCCGCCTTCGCACGATTCTTCGGCCCTTTGCGGCGCGCTGGCTTGAAGGAAGCTTCGTATACGGCAACAAGCAGGGCATGCGCCCCTTGCAACGGAAAGCTCTGATGACGCCCTGGCCGGACGTCACCAGATCTTCCCCGAACCTCGCTGCGGCAACCCGTGCCGCACTGAGGTGGAACCCGTGCAAGGAGCCCCGCATGGACATCACCAGCAGTTTCGCCGCCCGCTTCGACCGCACCCGTGAAGAAGAAATGTCCGTCGAGGACTACCTTCAAGAGTGCAAACGAGACCCCCTGGCCTATGCCACCGCTGCCGAGCGCATGCTCAAGGCCATCGGCACGCCACAAACCGTCGACACGCGCAGCGACCCGCGCCTGAGCCGCCTGTTCGCCAACAAGGTGATCAAGGTCTACCCGGCGTTTGCCGAGTTTTACGGCATGGAAGACGCCATCGAACAGGTGGTCTCGTACTTCCGCCACGCCGCGCAAGGCCTGGAAGAGAAGAAGCAGATTCTGTATTTGCTAGGCCCCGTGGGCGGTGGCAAGAGTTCGATTGCCGAGCGCCTCAAGCAACTGATGCAACACGTGCCGTTCTACGCCATCAAGGGCTCGCCGGTGAACGAGTCACCGCTGGGTTTGTTTGATGTGGTCGAAGACGGCCAGATCCTCGAAACCGAGTACGGCATTCCGCAGCGCTACATCAACCGCATCATGAGCCCGTGGGCGGTGAAGCGGCTTGAAGAATTCGGCGGCGACATCCGCAAGTTCAAGGTCGTCAAGCGCTTCCCCAACCTGTTGCGCCAGGTGGGCATTGCCAAAACAGAGCCGGGCGACGAGAACAACCAGGACATCTCGTCTCTGGTGGGCAAGGTTGACATCCGCAAGCTCGAAACCTTCTCGCAAGACGACCCCGACGCCTACAGCTTCAGCGGCGGCCTGTGCCTGGCCAACCAGGGCCTGCTTGAATTTGTTGAAATGTTCAAGGCGCCGATCAAGGTGTTGCACCCCTTGCTCACCGCCACGCAAGAAGGCAACTTCAAGGGCACCGAGGGCTTTGGTGCGATCCCGTTCGACGGCGTGGTGCTGGCGCACAGCAACGAAAGCGAGTGGAAGGCGTTTCGCAACAACAAGAACAACGAAGCGTTCCTCGACCGCATCTACATCGTCAAGGTGCCGTATTGCCTGCGCGTGAGCGAAGAGGTGAAGATCTACGAAAAGCTGATCCGCGGCTCGTCGCTGGCGCAGGCCAAGTGCGCCCCCGGCACGCTGAAGATGATGAGCCAGTTCGCGGTGCTCACGCGGCTGAAGGAGCCGGAAAACTCGTCGCTGTATTCGAAGATGCAGGTCTACGACGGCGAGAACCTGAAAGACACTGACCCGCGCGCCAAGAGCTACCAGGAATACCGCGATTACGCCGGTGTCGATGAAGGCATGAGCGGCATCTCCACGCGCTTCGCCTACAAGATCATCTCCAAGGTGTTCAACTTCGACACCACCGAAGTCGCCGCCAACCCGGTGCATTTGATGTACGTGCTGGAGCAACAAATCCAGCGCGAGCAACTGCCCGGCGAGCTGGAGCAAAAGTACACCGCGTTCATCAAGGAACACCTCTCGCCGCGTTACGCTGAATTCATCGGCAAAGAGATCCAAACGGCTTACCTGGAAAGTTACAGCGAATACGGCCAGAACATCTTCGACCGTTACGTCACCTACGCTGACTACTGGATTCAAGACAACGAGTACCGCGACACCGACACCGGCGAAGTCTTCGACCGCTCGGCGCTGAACGGTGAGCTGGAAAAGATCGAAAAGCCCGCCGGCATTTCCAACCCGAAAGACTTCCGCAACGAAATCGTCAACTTCGTGCTGCGCGCGCGCGCCAACCACGCCGGCAACAACCCGCTGTGGACGAGCTATGAAAAGCTGCGCACGGTGATCGAGAAGAAGATGTTCTCCAACACCGAAGAGCTGTTGCCGGTGATCAGCTTCAACGCCAAGGCCAGCGCCGACGAAGCCAAGAAGCATGAAGACTTCGTCACGCGCATGGTGGCCAAGGGCTACACCGCCAAACAGGTGCGCTTGTTGTGCGAGTGGTATCTGCGCGTGCGCAAATCGAGCTGAGCAGCCATGCACGCGATCATTGATCGTCGCCTGGCCGGCCGCCACAAATCGGTCGGCAACCGCGAGCGCTTCCTGCGCCGCTACAAGGAGCAGGTGCGTGAGGCCGTCAAGCGCGCGATCGATGGCCGCGGCATCCGCGACATCGAACGCGGCGAGGAAGTGCGCATCCCGAAGAAAGACCTCAACGAGCCCGTGTTCAGCCACGGCCCCGGTGGCCAGCGTGAAACCGTGCACCCCGGCAACCAGGAATATGTGCGCGGCGACACCATCGAACGCCCCAAGGGCGGTAGTGGGCAAGGCGGCGGCAAAGGCCAGGCCAGCGACAGCGGCGAGGGCGAAGACGACTTCACCTTCGCGCTGAGCAAGGAAGAATTCATGCAGGTCTTCTTTGAAGATCTGGCCCTGCCGAATCTGGCGCGCACGCAACTGGCCGAAGTGCCCGAGTGGAAGATACAGCGCGCCGGCTTTTCAAACGATGGCACGCCCAACAATCTGCACGTGGTGCGCTCGATGCGCGGCGCCATTGGCCGGCGCATCGCCGTGGGTTCGGGCAGCAAGAACGAATTGCGCGAGTGCGAGGAACGGCTGGCATTGCTGCTGGCTGCCCCCAGCAACACGCAGGTCCTTCACGCCAGCGACATCGCCGAGTTGCAACTGCGCATTGCCGCGCTGCGCACGCGGCTGGGCCGCATTCCCTACATCGACCCGTTCGACCTGCGCTACCGCAACCATGTGCGCGTGCCCGTGCCCAGCGCCAAGGCAGTGATGTTCTGCCTGATGGATGTGTCAGGCTCGATGGACGAGCAGCGCAAGGAACTGAGCAAACGCTTTTTCATCCTGCTGTACCTGTTCCTCACCCGCCACTACGAAAAGATTGAACTGGTCTTCATCCGCCACCACACGCAGGCCCAGGAAGTCGATGAACAAAACTTCTTCCACGCCCGCGAAACCGGCGGCACGGTGGTCAGCAGCGCGCTCGAACTGATGGAACAGATCGTGCGCACGCGTTACCCGGCGGGCGAATGGAACATCTACGGCGCCCAGGCCAGCGACGGCGACAACTGGCACCACGACAGCGGCCGCTGCCGCCAGCTGCTGGATGAAAAGCTGCTGCCGCTGTGCCGCTACTACGCTTATGTGCAGGTGGCCGAAGAAGAGCAGAACCTGTGGGAGGAATACAGCCAGCTCACAGAAGGCCACCGCAACTTCGCTATGCGCAAGGCCACGCAGGCCGCGCAGATCTACCCGGTGTTCCGTGATTTCTTCAAGAAGCAGGGCGCGCAAGCGGCCTGACCACGCGCATGAACATGGCCGCCCGCAAGCCCCCGACTTCGCCCCCGATCGCGCCCCTGCTCGCACCCCGCACGCGGCCCGAACGCGCCTCGGCACCGCTGCCCGGGCCCAGCGACTGGAGCTTCGAGCTGGTGGAGCAATACCACCGCGCGATCCGCGAAACGGCTGAACGCTTCGGCCTGGACACCTACCCCAACCAGTTGGAGATCATCACCGCCGAGCAGATGATGGACGCCTACGCCAGCGTGGGCATGCCGGTGACCTATCGGCACTGGAGTTATGGCAAGGAGTTCATCGCCACCGAAAAGAACTACCGCCGCGGCCACATGGGCCTGGCGTACGAAATCGTCATCAACTCCAACCCCTGCATCAGCTACCTGATGGAGGAAAACTCGCTGGCCATGCAGGCCTTGGTGATTGCCCACGCCGCCTACGGCCACAACAGCTTCTTCAAGGGCAACTACCTGTTTCGCATGTGGACGGATGCTGGCTCGATCATCGACTACCTGGTCTACGCCAAGAACTACGTCAGCCACTGCGAGGAAAAGCATGGGCTCGAAGTGGTGGAGGGTTTTCTCGATTCATGCCATGCGCTGCAGAACCACGGCGTCGACCGTTACCGCCGCCCCAGCCGCAAGAGCCTGGCGCAAGAGCTGAGCGAGGCGCGCGAGCGCGAGGCCTATGCGCAGCAGCAGGTGAACGACATGTGGCGCACCCTGCCGCGCAAGGCCGAGAAGGCCGAGGCGGCCAACGCGGCCAAGCGCTTCCCCGAAGAGCCGCAAGAGAACTTGCTGTACTTCATTGAAAAAAACGCACCGCTGCTCGAACCGTGGCAACGCGAAGTCGTCCGCATCGTGCGCAAGATCGCGCAGTACTTCTACCCGCAGCGGCAGACCCAGGTCATGAACGAAGGCTGGGCCACGTTCTGGCACCACCACCTGCTGAACACGATGTACGACGACGGCCTGCTGACCGACGGCGTGATGATCGAATTTTTGAAGTCGCACACCAACGTGGTCTACCAGCCACCGGTGGGCCACGGCGCCTACAGCGGCATCAACCCGTACGCGCTGGGCTTTGCGATGTACACCGACATCAAGCGCGTGTGCGAACACCCGACTGAAGAGGACAAACGCTGGTTCCCTGAACTCGCCGGTTCACCCTGGCTGCCGGCCTTCGACCATGCCATGCGCAACTTCAAGGACGAAAGCTTCGTCGGCCAGTACCTGAGCCCGCGGCTGATGCGCGAGATGCGGCTGTTCTCCATCCTCGACGATGAAACCCGCAGCGAACTCGAAGTCGCCGCCATCCACGACGACAGCGGCTACCGCCAGGTGCGCGAAGCCCTGGCCCGGCAGTACGACCTGAGCGCGCGCGAGCCCAACATCCAGGTCTACAACGTCAACCTGCGCGGCGACCGCTCGCTCACCCTGCGCCACTTCCAGCACCAGAACCGGCCGCTCACCGACGCGGCGCAAGAAGTGCTCAAGCACGTGGCCCGGTTGTGGGGCTTTGGCGTGCAACTGGAAAGCGTGAACGCCGGCGGCGGCGTGACGCGCACCTGGAGCGTGGCGGCCAGCGCAGATTGAAAGCGCGGCCGCGGCTGCGTGCGCGCAGCCGGCGGCCTCTTGCACGCACCTAACGCCCGCGTGCAGCGGGCGCGCGCATCCCCTAGGTTGCTGCCCGCGCAGCGCCCGAACGGGCTGGCATTGCGCCGGCTTGGCTCACACAATTCATCGTCAACGATGCACGATGAAAAGAGGGCAGCATGGGCCAGATGTCGAACCGCACCGGGCATGACGACGACCCGCGCCGCCAGCTGCTGGTGGAGCTACTGGCTGCCGGCGCGCTGTGGGCGCTGCTGCCGCAGCGCCTGGCGCTGGCCCAGTCGTTGCTGGGCAAGCGCCCGGGCAAGCTGCCGCCGCAGCAATCGGTGTATGACGTCAGGGGCCAAGTCAGCGTCAACAACCAGCCGGTCAGCGAGAACACCCGCATCGCCTTGGGCGACACGCTGCGCACCGGCCGCGACAGCGAGATCATTTTCGTCGTCGGCAGCACGGCCATGCTGATGCGCCAGAGCAGCGAACTGGCTCTGATCGGCACGCCGAAATCAGCCGCGGCCGCGGCGGTGTCGAACCTGAAGCTGGTGGGGGGCAAGGTGCTCACCGTTTACGCCCCCGGCCAGCACGAGATTCAAACGCCCCAGGCCAACATGCGTTTGCGCGGCACGGGCGCCTACATCGAAGCCGATGCGCAGCAGACCTATTTCTGCACCTGCTACGGCGTGGCCGAAGTCACCGCCGTTGACGACCCCGACAGCAAGGAACTGGTGGCCGCGAGCTACCACGACAAGCCGCTGTACATCGTTGCCGGCCGGGCCAAGCCGGGCAAGGCCATTCGCCGTGCGCCGTTCATCAACCACACTGATCAAGAGCTGGCGCTGATCGAAGCGCTGGTCGGGCGCAAGCCGCCTTTCATCCATGGCAGCGGCGTGTACCAGGGGCCGGCGTCGCCTTCGGGCGACTACGGCCGGTGACGCATGGCGGCTACAACGGCGCGCCGTTCAAGATCCAGTTCAGGAACAGGTCGTACTTCGCGCGCGCGCCGTCACCGGGCAGTAAGGCCGTATTAAAACCGTCGCGCGCATTGCCGCCATGGTGCCGGCCGGCCGGTTTTTCCAGCAGCGGACTGGCCGCCACATCGCTGAAGTTGATGCGGCTGAGCAGGTCGGTGCGCAAGCCCGTCGCGCTGGGGTTGTCGAAGTACACCGGTGTGGCCGTGCCACTGCCGTCACGGTGGCACGACACGCAACCCGCGTCGCCTGGGCTGGCAGCAGCCAACGCCGCACGAATGTCGGCCAGGCGGATGTCGGCCGGCGCCGGTGCCAGGCCGGCAGCGACCACCACGGTCATGCTGGCGGGCTCGCTGTCCCGGCCCGAGCGGCTGGCCACCAGGCGCAGCACGTAGCGGCCATCGGCATTCACCGCGAGCGTGGGGCGCATTGAGCGCGTATCGCTGAAGCCGGCGCTGGCCCCGGCGGGCGTTGACACCACGCTCCACAAGACGCTGTCGGCGTACAGGCTGGCCTGTGCCGTCAGCGCCACGCTGCGCGCCTTGACCACCCGGCCGGGCCCGGGGTCGGCGATCGGGCGGCCCGGTGCCAGCGGCGCGCCGTTGGCATCGCGGGCCACGCGCACGCCGCGCGCTTCAAGAAACGTGGCCAGCACCTGCGGCGCGGTGGACGCAAAAAAGGCGTCGTAGTTGAGCTTCGAAAGCGGCATCGTGCCGCGTTCAAAAACATGCGTCTTGATGCGCTCGGCGTAGCCTTCGAACTTGGTGAGGGTGTCGAAATCGATGTCGTGTTGCTCGCCCGTGCCGCGCAGCAAATGGCACGAGCGGCAGGTCTTGGCCACCACCTCCTGGTACAGCGTGGCCTGGCCGCGGGTGACCCACTCATCGGGCAGGTAAGTGTCCTGGTACTGCGCATTCGGCAAGGTGTTGCCACCATAGGCGTTGTGGATCAACGCCGCGGCCGTGCCGGGCCACTCGCCGGCCGTGGCCAGCGTCCGGCTGCAACCCATGCCCGGCGGCGCGGGTGGGTCGGCCGCCGCGCGCGGGTAGCTGCACAACACCAACAGGTTCAGCCGCTTCAACGCCGCCTCTTGTTCGGCCCGGGTGAAGCCCGGCACGTCGCTGAAGCCGAAGCTCGGCACCTCGAAGGGGTGCAAACGCCCCTGCACATCGCCGCGGTGGTTCGAGGCCGTGTTGCGCACCTGGTTGAACACCGGCGCACTGCCGGCAGCATCAGGCACCAGGCCATCGCCGCGCCCACCGTGGCAAGTGACGCACACGCCGGGCAGCGCTTTTTGGCCGCGGCCGTCGAGGTCGACGGTGAGCTCGCGTTGGCCGCTGCGTGGGTTGAAGTTGTAGAACTTGGCAAAGCCCGCGCCGCCCTGTGGCCCGGGGCTGACTTCAATGGCATTGATGCCCACCACCCAGCGCTCGTCGCGCAGCACTGCGGCGCGCAGGCTCAAGGCCGGGTCGCCATAGTCGCCACCCGGGTTGACGAGGTAGTTCTCGACCATGAAGGCCAGGCTGCCGTCGGCATTGCGCCGCCCGGTCACGCGCCGGCCATAGCCCAGGTCGCGCAGATCGGCAAAGACGGCGCTTTGCTGTTCGCCCGCAGCGCCATCAAAACCATTGAGACGCTTCCAGTCGGCGAGCGTGGCTTTGTTGTTGGCAGGGTCAATGGCGGCGTAGTAGGCCTGGGCGTATGCCAGCGAATCGATTTCGCTGCCGAAGCCCGCCCCGCCTTGCGCGTTGGGAAAGAGCAAAAAGCGGTCGGCGCCGCTGGGCTGTGAAACGGCCGCGGCGGCCGGGTCGCGGTCAGCCAGGCCGCCGGCCCCGCCGCCGCAAGCGGCGAGCAGCAGCACGGCCGCGGCCACACCCAGGCCGCGCGCCATGGCCCGGTGCGGCCGGTGCAAGTGTGAACGCGTGTTCATGACATCGTCCTCCTGGGTGCGTGCGGGGCAACTCATGAGCTGTGTTCAGTAGCGCACCTGGTAAGCCAGCCGCCATTGCTGGGCCCGGTACTGCGCGCGCTGCGCACCGATGAATGCGGCATGCTGGCGCGGCAGCGACTGGGCCTGAGTCCACGACAGATCGAGCCCGTTGTCGGGCCCCAGGCGCCAGCCCAGCCCCAGCCGCGCCACCCGCGTGCGGGCCTCAAACCGATAGCTCAACAGGCCGCGGCCGGCGAAGGCGTCATCGGGCGCGAAAACTTCAGCCAGGTCGAGGTTGTCCAGCGACGAGCGGCCGGTGGACACCACGTCACCCTGGCGCCATTCCAGCCCGGCGTAAAGCACGGCGTCGGGGCTGAGCCGGTAGTCGGCGTTGGCACGCAGCGAATCGTCTGCCCCATCAAACACCCGGCTGCGTGCGGCGCGCACGCTGTGGGCCAGCGTGGCACCCAGGCCGATGCGGTCGGTGAGCGGCGCGCGCACCGTGGCGCCGACGGCCAGGCGGGCGCCGTCGCGCTGCGCCGAGAGGTAGTTGTCCAGCGCCAGGCGGGCGAACACGCCATAGGTGGGTGCGAGGAAGTCGCCCGAGGCGCGGTAGTTCAGCTCGGCGCCAAACTCGGCCAGCGCCCGGCTCAGGCTGCTTAATTCGCGCGCCGCCTCCAGCCCCAGCGTGGCGCGGTAGGTGGCTTGCGTCGTGGCGCTCAGCGGCCGGCGCAGTTCGCGGCTGACGCTCAGGCGCAGCAACTCATCGGCCAGCCGGTCGGGCGCGTCCTTGCCGCGCGTGATGTTGTCGTCGAAGGTCTGGCTGACCTCGAACTGTAAGGGCTGCGCACGCAATCGCGTGGCGGCAGCCTTGTCCAACGTGGTGTGAGCCTGAACGGGGCGCGTGTTTCCAACGAGGAATGAGCCTGAGGGCGCGCCAGCGAGGGTGAACTGGAGGGGAGT
>JAYUPO010000221.1:0-1692 GCA_043760085.1 Burkholderiales bacterium | reverse complement strand
ACGCGGTGACGGGCGCGGTGGATGTCATCTACAGCGTGGCTGTCAACCCCACGGCAGGCTCATACACGCTGCCGGCAACGCAGAGCAGCGGCCTGGCCTTGGCCACCGGCGGCAACTACGCGATCAACTTCCAGTTGATCGACACGCGCGGCGACGTGCCCTTCACCAACAACAACGCACAGATCCTGCGCCGCTCGAATTCGTTCTTTTCGTTTGCGCCGCTGGCTGCCGGGGCGCCGCTGTCGGTGCACTTGCCCACCGTCGATGCCGGCGTCTACAACTTCGCGATTGAAAGCGTGGGCCCGTCGAGCACCACCTTCATCGACCCGCTGGTGGCCATCGGCTACCAATACGCCATCGGCGCCGGTGACCCGAATTTCAGGTCGGTGCTGCTGCCCGACATTGGCGACGGCCAGTACACGCTGAGCTTCAACACCCTGGCCGGCGCAGGGGGTGCAGTTCTTCTTCCCCGAAGGCGGCGTGGGCGCGTTCACCGTGACCGGCATTGAAACCTCCGCCATGCTCGACCCGGCCAACGCCACGGCCTTCATCACCGGCCTGACGTTCTCTGCCGCAGGTTCATTCACCGGCACGATGACGCCGCTGACGGTGGACGTCGCCGTGGCGGTGCCCGAGCCTGAGACCTATGCGCTGATGGTCATGGGTCTGGTGGCGTTGGCCATCGCGTCGCGCCGGCGCAGCGGGAGCTTTGCCCGAACCTGACAAGACCGGCTTGTGAGCCCGTTTGACGGCTCACTTCAAAGTGGTGGATACTGGGTATCCACCATTGTTTGTGACCTGTCATGTCCACCGCCAAACTCTTCAGTCACGGCCGCAGCCAAGCTGTTCGTCTGCCCAAGGAATTTCGCTTTACCGGCACCGAAGTTCATGTGCGCCGGGTGGGTGATGATGTGGTGCTCAGCGCGCGCCCTGCGCCTTCGCCCGAGGCGCTGCTGCAAGCGCTCGATGCGTTCGAGCCCGGCTTGATGATCGAGCGTGAGCAGCCGGCGCCTCAGAAACGTGCCGCCATCAAGGTGCGGCGCTGATGCGTTACCTGCTCGATACCGACATTTGCATCTACGCCATCAACGACCGCCCTGCCGGCGTGCTGGCACGCTTGAGGCAACATGCGGCTGAGGGCCTGGGCGTCTCGGCGGTCACCGCGGGCGAGCTGTACTTTGGCGTTGAGCGCACCGGTTCAGCGCGC
The DNA here is from genome assembly GCA_043760085.1 of Burkholderiales bacterium. Lineage (GTDB taxonomy): Bacteria > Pseudomonadota > Gammaproteobacteria > Burkholderiales > Burkholderiaceae_C > Rubrivivax. The sequence continues at coordinate 485 of JAYUPO010000221.1, read as the reverse complement.
AACCGCGAAGCGCTCGCCAGGTTTCTGGCTCAACTGGAAGTAGCGCCATACGACGACAACGCGGCGCGGGTCTTCGGTCAGTTGCGCGCCTGGTTGGCCGTGCAGGGCACGCCCATCGGCCCCTACGACACGCAAATTGCGGCCCATGCGCAAGCCCTGGGCGTCACCCTGGTGAGCAACAACACGCGCGAGTTCGCGCGCGTGCCAGGCCTGCGGTTGGAGAACTGGGCGGCCGCGGGCTGAACGGTGCTTGAAGTAGCGTCAGCCCTGCCACAGCGCCGCCATGGCAGCGCTGAAGTTCGCCGCGATGGGCTGCGCAGCCCGCACTTGATGCCCGCGCAGCCCCCAGTGGCCGGCCACCATCACGTCTTGCCACAGCCGCGCCGGGCTGGAGAACACCATGGCATCGAGCAGGTGAGAAGGGGGCACGCCAAGCAAGGGTGCTGCCTGCGCATCGGCCACCAGCATGTCAGCCCGCGCACCGG
>JAYUPO010000220.1:0-10882 GCA_043760085.1 Burkholderiales bacterium | reverse complement strand
TTGGCTTGTATGGCGAAGTGCTGCCCAACCAGAACGGCGCGCCGGTGCGGCTGGTGGTGCCGTGGAAGTACGGCTTCAAGTCGGGCAAGTCCATCGTGCGCATCCGCTTCACCGCGCAACAACCCAAGACGAGCTGGGAGCAAGCCGCACCCAGCGAATACGGTTTCTATTCCAACGTCAACCCGCAGGTCGATCACCCGCGCTGGAGCCAGGCCACGGAGCGGCGCATTGGCGAAGACGGCCTGCTGGCCAAGCGCCGCGCCACGCTGATGTTCAATGGCTATGAGGCCCAGGTGGGCCAGCTCTATGCGGGCATGGACCTGAAGAATCTCTACTGACCGCCGTTGCCATGAACAAGCTGCTGGCCCACCCGGCCGCCAAGCCGGTCGCGTTCGCGCTGGCCTTGCTGCCGGGTCTGTGGCTGCTGGCCGGCGCGCTGCTGAACACCCTGGGCGCGAACCCCGCCGAGGCCTTGATCCGCGGCACGGGTGACTGGGTCTTGCGCTTCCTGTGCCTCACTTTGGCCGTGACGCCACTGCGCGTGCACCTGGCTTGGCCGATGCTGTTGCGCTACCGGCGCATGCTGGGCCTGTATGCCTTCTTCTACGCGGTGCTGCACTTCCTGTGCTACGCCTGGTTGGACATGGGGTTCGAGGTGAATGACATCGTGCGCGACATCGCCAAGCGCCCGTTCATCCTGGTCGGCACCTCAGGCCTGTTGTGCCTGCTGTTATTGGCCGCCACCTCGTTCAACCGCGCCATCCGCAGCCTGGGTGTGAAGCGCTGGCAGGCCTTGCACCGCCTGGTTTATGTGATCGCGCTGCTGGGCTTGCTGCACTTCTTCTGGATGCGCGCGGCCAAGAGCAACTTTGCCGAGGTGGCGGTGTATGCCGTCATCATCGGGGCACTGCTGGGCTGGCGTGTGCTGCGCCGGCTGCGGCCAAGCCGCGCCGCACTGCGCGCTACTTCATGAAGCTGGGCAGCCACAAGGCCAGCCATTGAAATTCGAGGCACAGCCCCAGCGCCACCACCAGCACCAGCACGAACAGCCACACGCCGCGAAAGATTTGCGGCAGGCTCACCTCTTTGAGCAGCGAGTTCAACACGAACAGGTTCATGCCCACGGGCGGCGAGATCAGGCCGATCTGCACCACTAGCACGATCAGCACGCCGAACCACACCGGGTCGAAGCCGAGCTGCGTGACGATGGGAAAGAACACCGGAATGGTCAGCAGCACCATCGACAGCTCTTCCATGATGGTGCCCAGCAGCACGTAGATCACCATCATCGCGCCCACCACCAGCAGCGGGCTCAGGCCCAGGTGCAGGATCCATTCCTTCAGGTCGTTCGGCATCGTGGTGAAGTTGACGAACGACGAGAACAGCATGGCCGCAATCAGGATCGTGAACAGCATCGCCGTGGTGCGTGTGCTTTCCACCAGCACCGCCATCAAGCTCTTCCAGCTCAACACGCCGCGCGCCAGCGCAAAGAAAAACGCACCCGAAGCACCGATGCCGGCACCTTCAGTTGCCGTGAACACGCCGCCGTAGATGCCACCCAGCACCACCACCACCAACAGCGCCACGCCCCAGATGCCGCGCAGCGCGTCGCGGCGCTCGGCCCAGCTGCAGCGCGCCGCGGCGGGGCCGGCGGCGGGGTCGCGCCAGGTGATGAAGGCCACCCCCACCATCATCAGCGCTGCGCACAGCAGGCCCGGAATCACGCCGGCCGCAAAGAGCTTGCCGATGTTGGTTTCGGTCACGATGCCGTAGATGACCATGATGGTCGATGGCGGAATCATGATGCCCAGCGTGCCGCCCGCTGCGATCACGCCCGTGGCCAGGTAGTTCGAATAACCCAGCTTGCTCATCGACGGATACGCCACCTTGGCCATGGTGGCCGCGGTGGCGATCGACGAGCCGCAAATGGCGCCAAAGCCGGCGCAAGCCATGATCGTGGCGTGCGCCAGGCCGCCGCGCACATGGCCCACCAAGGTGTAGGCGGCGCGGAACAGCTCGTGCGCCAGGCCGGCACGCGCGACGAAGTTGCCCATGAGAATGAACAGCGGCACCACCGACAAGGTGTACGCAAAGCCCGCGTCGTAGATGGACTGCGCCGTGCTGGCCGCCGTGGCCTCCCAGCCGCGCAGCAGGCCCAGGCCCAGGAAGCCCACCAGGCCCATGGCAAAGGCCAGCGGAATGCGCATGGCGGCAAGCACAAAGATGGCGGCGAACCCAAGCAGCGCTTCGATCATGTGGCGCCGCCGGGCTCAACGCCCGGGCTCATGTGGCACCACCGGGCTCGACGCCCGGGTGGTGATGCGACACCGGGTTGAACATCAGCATCACGTGGATCAACCCGGTGGCCGCACACAGCACGCTCATCAAGTAGACGAACGGCCCCTGGCTGATGTGCAACTGGGCCGTGGTGTCACCGTACTCGAGCATGTTTCCGGCCTTGACCCACAACAGCCAGGCCACGCCGAACAGCGCCGCTGCGCACAGGCCGTCGACGATGAAATGCTGGGCGCGGCGCACCCAGGCCTCGATCAACGGGTCGAGCGAGTCGAACACCACATGCTCGCCGTGCAATGACACCAACGGCAGGCCGGCGAAGATCACCACCACCATCAGGATTTCGGTCAGCTCCAGCGAGCCCGGCACCGACTGGCTGAGCAGCTTGCGCCCGGCCACGTCGAACAGCGTCAGCCACATGATGCCGAACAGCGCCAGCGCGGCCAGGCTGCCGCACAGGGTGTCGATCAGCTTCCTCATGGGGCGGGGACTTTGGTGCTAACCGTTCAGATCACTTCTCAAGCTTGGCAATGTCAGCGCGGAATGTGGCCAACGTCTTCAGCGGCTCCTGCATGCCCTTGGCTTCAGCCGCCTTGGCCCAGTTGCCTTCGAGGGCCGATGTGCGCTCCTTCACGGCCTTGACGAAGGCGGCATCGGCCTTGACGAACTGCACGCCGGCGGCCTGCATGAAGGCCATGCCGCGACGATCCACCTTGTCCCAGCCGCGGCCGAACATGCGCGCGGCCATTTCGCCTGATAACTCATCGATCACCTTCTTGTCTTCAGGTGCCAGCTTGTCATACTTGGCTTGGTTCATCATGAACACGAAGCTGGTGTTGTACAGGCCGCCTGGGAACGTGGTGGCGTGCTTGATGATCTTGTCGATCTTGAAGCTTTCCACCGACTCGGCGGGGAACAGGGTGCCGTCCATCACGCCAGTGGACAGCAGCTCGTAGCTTTCCGGTGCCGGCTTGAGCGTGACGTTCATGCCCAGGCTCTTGGCCACTTCGTTGACCATGCCACCACCGACGCGAAATTTCATGCCCGCCAGGTCGTCGATCTTGGCCACCGGCCGCTTGGCATTGAGCACGATGCCAGGGCCGTGGGTGAACACCGCGATCACCTTCACGCCCTTGTGTTCCTCGGCCATGGCCGGGGTCTTGGCATAGGCGCGCTGGAATGCCACCGACACCGGCTCTGACAAGTTGCCCAGGAACGGCACTTCGGCCATTTGCGTGGTGGTGAAACGGCCCGGCGTGTAGCCGTGCACCGTGAACGACAGATCAGCCAGGCCGTTGCGCACGGCATCAAAGGTGCCCGGCGGCGCGGTCACGCCGCGCGGCAGGATGTTGCACTTCACGCGCGCGGCGGTCTTCTGCTCGACCAGGCCGCACCATTCCTTTTGCGTTTCAGACAGGATGTGCGTGGGCTGCAACCAGCTCGACGCCGTGAGAACGGTTTGCGCTGACGCGCCCAATGCCAAGGCCAGGGCAGCCAGGCAGGTTGCGGCACGCGCAACAGGGTGAAAAGGCTTCATGAATGCTCCGGGCAATAAGGCCAAGTAAAGAGGCCGAGTAAAGATGGGCGCATTGTCGGCGATGGATCGCCGCAGGCTGCGCCCAGGTTTCCCTAAAGCCACGCTTGTCCGCAGAAGCCAGGTGAATCGCACCCCCTCACTCCAATGCCCCATGCGCCCGACCCCATGCCCCAGGGGCAGCGGCGCCGCGCGGCGCCACCTAGCATGCTGCCACGCCACCACCACACAGCCCGACGACCATGGCCGCTACGCACCGCGCTTCTGCCTCGCCCCGCGACGATGCCATGGGTTTTGCCGAGGGGCCGGCGCTGGCCGCGTTGCACCAGGCCTTGGCCACGCTGCTGGGTGCCCGCGATCGCGCGCAACCCACCGAGATGGTGCTGGCGCTGTCGCAGGTGGCGCGCTGTTACCGCGCGCTGGACGCCTTGATCCAGACCGAGCGCTATCTGGATCAAGCCTTGCGCTGGTCGGCGCTGATCGGTGCGGCCGATGCTGAAGTGCGGCTGCTGTGCGAGCTGGTCGACGCCTGCTACGACCTGGCCGTGGTCGCACAGGGCGATGACCCGAGCGCCAGCCGCGCCGCGCTGGAACGCATGCGCGACCATGCCTTTGCTGCGGTCACGCGCGCAGGCCATGTGTCGGATCCGAGCTGGGAAGTCACGGTGTTGCTGCGCGTGAGTGATGCGCTGCGCCGCTGCGGCGACCATGATGACGCCTTGAACCTGCAGGCTCGGGCGATGAAATTGATGCAACGTGATGCACCGCCCACAGCGCAGTTGGCAGACGTCAGCCTGCCCAGAACCGCACCCGTGTTGCCCTGTACAGACTGAAGCAGCACTTCTAACATCGAGCTGCACGCGCAGCCTTGCGCGCCAAGGGCAACCCGATGACCACCACCCCCACCCGCAGCCAGCGCCAACGGCCCGCGGCGCAACATGCCTGGCTGGCCGCTGTCCTGGCCGCCACGCTGCTGTGCGGCGCATGCAAGACCAGCGAGCCGCGCAGCGCCGAACGCCTTGAGCCGCCACGGCCCGCGCCAGCACCACGGCCCTCACCCCCGCCGGCCCCCACGCCAGCACCCACACCCAGGCCACCGGTGCCCGCACCGGCACCCGCACCGGCACCGGCACCGGCACCCGCCCCAGCGCCCACAGCTTGCCCGGCCGGCGTGAGCCCGATCGGGATATTGGCAGTGCTGAGCAACACGGTGTTTCGCAACGGCACGCCGGCGCGCACTGGCGCGCGCGTGTGTGATGGCGACCTGCTCACCACCAATGGCACCGGCGTGTTCGACCTGCTGCTCGACGGCGACAGGGAAAGCGATTCGGTGCACGTGGCCGAAGGCACCGACCCGCGTTTTCGCTGGACGCGCAGCGGCTGCCTGAGCGTGGACAGTTATGCGCAGGGGCGCATCGTGGTCACCTCGCGGCGCTTGTGCATGGTGGTGCGCACCCCCGACACGCTGATGTACCTGAGTGGTGCGCGAGCCCAGTTCCAGGTGGCGCGCAACGCGGCCACGCAAGTGGTGCCGGTGCGCGGCAACATGATCAAGCTGCAAGCCTTGAGCGACCAGCAGGTGCGCGCGCTGAGCAGCGTGCAGCTCGTGCAGCGCGCCGCCCCCGTGGCGCTGCAACCCAAGCCGCTGTCGCTGAACGTCTACCGCCAGGGTGTGGTCAGCCAGCCGGCAGTGCGGCTGCCGCCGGCTGAAGTACAGCGCATCAACAGTTCACTGCTGCGCTCGGCTGTCATGGTGCCCGTCAACCCGCCGGTCGCCGTGCCCAGATAGCTCCTGGTGCAAGTCAGCGCGCCAGGCGGCATCCAGCCTGGCCTGCACCTGCTGCATGAAGCCGGGCGACTCGGCGCTGATGAACTGGATGCCGCTGGCCGCCACGGGCACGGTGGCGTTGCCGCAGCGCACCGGCACCACCTCGGCCTGGCCCTGGATGTGGCGGCGCAACGCCGCGGCGAGCTCGTACTGGCAGAAGTGCTTGGCGTGGTAGTCGCTCGAATACACCGGCAAGAAGCAGCGGCTGGCGCCCACCGCGTTCACCAGGCGGTCAAACCAGCGGTCGCCGACCTTGATCTCGTGCGTGTCGAAAAACACCCGCAGCGCACTGCCATCGGGCCGGGTCATGGCCTTCAGCACTGCAACGATGTGTTCACGCACCCAGGCCACGTGCGTGGCGTCGGTGCGCGAATAGCTCACGAAGACGTCAAAACTGCTCATCTGCTGTGGCGCTGCCGCATGCAGCGCGGCCCACAAGCGGTAGCGCCAGGTGAACACGGCGCTGAGTACGGCTGCGGCCAGCACCCCCAGCGCCGGCAATGTGAGCTGCGCCAGCACCAGGCCGGCCGCGCGCAAGGCGGCGGCCACACCCGCCAGGGCCAGCAGGGGAACGGCCACCGCAATGCCCGCTTGCCACAGGGCACGCCATGCTGAGCCTGCACCCCGCCGGTAGGCCCACAGCGCGCAGCCCGCGGCCAAGGCACCGCTCAAGCCGCACAGCGCCAACAGCCAGGGTGCATTGGCCAGCAGCCGCGCCTCGGCCGCATCGGGCGGCGCCGCGCGCGCGGCCAGTGCCCAGGCCAGGTGCTCGGGGCCGGAGGCTTGCGCGGCGGGGGTGCGGTCGGCCTGCAAGCTGCCGACGATGACCACGCGCTGGCGCAAATCCACCGCACCCGAACCGGCCACCGGCTTCAATTCGCCTTGCTCGAAGCGCCAGGTGTGGGCCTGGGTCACGGCCAGGTTGCCCAGGTGCAGCAGCAGTGGCTGATCTGGTACGTTAAGCGGCCGGTTGTAGTGCGCTTCAGCCAGCCTGACGACCAGGCTGCTCAGGGCCACGCTCGCGCCCAGCGCCAGCCTCGGCTCGTACTTGACCAAGCCACCGTGCTGGTCGAACACGGTGTGCCCCTGGCCGTCAAACAGGCCTTCGTAGAGTTGCGGCTCATGCTCGGCGGCATAGCCCGGCCAGGGCTGGCCGCTGCGCGGGTGGCGCGGGTCGACGGCAGCGTAGACCTTCGCGCCGCTGGCCTGCAAGGCGCGCAGGGCCGCCAGCAAGGGCGGCAAGGCCGGGTCGTTCGGGATGCGGGTGAAGTGCACGTCGAACACCACCGCCTTCGGCCCGGCGCTGCCCTGTGCAGCCAGCAGTTTGGCCAGCTCGCCCAGGCGTGGCCGAAACACGGCTGGGTCGGCGTCATGCGGCAGGTCGATCAGCACCAGGTCCTGTGGCCAAGGTGCTGCGGCTTGCGTCGAACTGGCCTCGGCCAACGCCCAATCGGCCTGCTGCCAGGCGTCGGTGCCGAAGGCCAGCGCCGCCAGGGCCAGCAGCCAGCCCAACGCCCACAACGGCCAGCGTGGCTTGGCCACCGCTTCAGTACCCCGGGCGCGGGGGGGCTTCGAAGGCGCGCGCGCGCTGCAAAGCCTCGGTCATGCGCTGCTGCGCGAGCGCTTCACCACGGCCGGCGGCACTGGCCCAACAGGCGGTAATTTGCCGCAGGCTGTCGGCCACGTCTTTGTCGCGCGGCGCCGGGTTGAGCGCCTGGCGCATGGCCAACGCGCGTTCCAGCAGCACCTGGCCGCCGGCCGTGTCGCCACTGCGGCACAGCGCGCTGCCGTGCGCCGCCAATGCCTGCGCCAGGTGCGGATGCGGCGCGCCCCCCTGCAGCTGCTCGCGCAGCGCCACGGCCTGCGCATAGTGGGCCGCGGCGAGCGCATCGTCACCCGCGCGCGCCGCATTAACACCGAGATTGATGTGACTGTTGGCCAGCTCAGGGTGCGGCAGATCGCCATACAGGCGTTGGCGCATGGCCAGTGCCTGCTGGTGCCAGGCCACGGCAGCGGCGGGCGTGGCCTCAAGCTGGCCCAGCGCTTCGAGGTTGCGCGCCACGGCGGCGCTGTCGGCGCCGGCGGCCAAGGCGCGGTGGGCCTCAAGCGAAGTCTGGTTGGCGTCGCGCGCCTTTTGCAGCTCGCCCAGGCGCCGCCATGCCAGGCCCAGGTTGCCCCAGACCTGCGCCATGCGGCGCTGCGTGGTTTGCGGCGCCAGGCTGCGGTTGCTGGCCAGGGCGGCTTGCAAGTGCTCGACCGCAGCCTTGTCGTTGCCTGCCTCCAGTGCCGCGGCGCCCAGGTTGTTCAAGGTGCGTGCACGCCAGGGTTCGTCGCGCGCGTCGCGTGTCAGCGCCAGCATCTGGTTGAAGGCGCCGGTGGCCTCGGCCGGAATGCCGCGCGCCAGCCAGGTCAGGCCGATGTTGTTCAGCGCCGCGAGCTGGCGGTCGCGGTCGGTCGTGTCTTGCGCGGCGCGCAGTTCGGCCGTGTACAGCGCCATGGCCTCGCTGCTGTGGCGGTAGCGGCGCAGCGGCTCTAGCGCCGGCCAGGCCTGGGCCGGCCTGGTTTGGGCGTCGAGTTGGTCGTGCTCAACCATGTCAACGGCGCGTGCGGTGTCGGCCATCAGCGTGGGCACGTCGCGCTGCACCGCCACGCGCCCGCTTTGCACCTGCGCCGCGCCGGCGCCGCCGGCCAGCGCCTGCACCTCGAAGCTGGTGCCGCGCACCAAGGCCACGAAGCGGTTAAATTCGACATTGAAGAAGCTCAATGCACGTTGCACATCAAAGCGCGCACTGCCTTCCAACACCTGGTGCACCTCACCCGTGGCGCCCACGCGCTGCGCCGTGAAACGGGTATCCGGGCTGAGTTCGATGCGGTTGCCGTTGGCCGTGACCAGCACCAGCACCACGCGCGCGGGCACGCCGATCTCCACCCCTTCGGCCAGCTCCTGCCCGCGGCTCACCGGCAGCGGCACCGGGTTGCGCTGCGGCGGCACGAACTGGGTGATGACCACCGGCGCGCCGGCGCTCTGGCCTTGCACCCGCACTTCAACGATGCGCAGCGCCTGCGCGCCGGCGCCGCCGGCAGCCAGTGCCAGCGCGGCCACGTACAACGTTGCGGCCGCCCTCAACACGCTAACTTCCATTTGCAGCGGAGCATGGTGGACAGTTCAATGCGGGGCCAGGAAGGTGGCCTCGATGTCGACCGTGCCGCGCCGGCCGACATGCGGCCGGTCGCGCTCGAACCAGGCCTGCGCCGCGGCGCGGCCCAGCGCGTGCAGGCGCAGCAGGAAGGCCAGATCGGTGTTGAGCTTGCTCGACGCTCCCAGCGGCGCCAGCGCCGCATCGTCGGCCACCATGTGCAGCCGCAGGTTCTTGTAGTGCCGGCTGTCGATGCGGTGTTCCTTGAGCAGCTGCTGCACGAAGGCGATGGCGCGCATCTCACCGAGCAGGGTGGCGTTGAAGGTGATCTCGTTCAGGCGGTCGGCAATCTCGATGGCGGTGCGCGGCGTGGCTTCACGCTGTAGCGGGTTGATGCGCACCAGCAGCACATCGTTGGCCGGCGTTTCATAGATCAGCGGCCACAGCGCCGGGTTGCCGCTATAACCGCCGTCCCAATAGGGCACACCGTCGATCACCACCGCCTGCATCAGTTGCGGCAGGCAGGCCGACGCCAACAGCGCGTCGACGCTCAAGTCAGCCGCGCTGAACACCCGGGCGCGGCCGCTGTGCACCGAGGTGGCGGTGATGAACAACGGCAACGCCCCTTCACGCAGCGCCGCCACCTGAACATGGCGCTGCAGCAGGTCGCGCAAGGGCGTCACATTGAGCGGGTTGAACTGGTACGGGCTGAACACGCGCAGCAGCGCCGTGCTCATCTCATAGAGCCACTGCCCGTGCAGGTTGTAGCTCGCCAACGCGGGCGGCGGCAGCCAGGCCGCAAGCGGGTGGGCGGCGTGGCTGCCGAAAACGCCTTGGCAGGCGGCCACGTCATGCCAGAACGCACTCAACGCGGCGCGCGCCCCGGCGCGGCCGGCACGGGCATGGCCACTGGCCAGCACGGCGGCATTCAAGGCACCGGCGCTGGTGCCGGAGATGCCGGCCAGCGCCAGCGTCTCGTCTTCGAGCAGGCGGTCGAGCACGCCCCATGTGAAGGCGCCATGCGAGCCGCCGCCTTGCAAGGCGAGGTCGAGGGCGTTGGGCGGCGCGGCTTTGGCGCTGCGGCGGGGGCGGGAGGTCATCGCGGGGTGTCGATCAGGCTGGGTGGCTGTGGCGTTGGCGGCAGCAGGGCCCAGGCATCAGCCAGCGTGTGCGCTTGCATGGGTGCCAGGTGCGGCAGCCCGCGCAGCATACGCGGGCGCAGCAAGGCGAGGCCGCTGCGCCGGCGCGGGTTGGCGGCCACGGCGTCGAACTCAAGCTCGAACACCAGGCTGGGCGCCAGCAGCCGCACCGGCCCGGCCCGGCCGACCTGGGCGCTGCGCAGGTGCGCTTTCAGCCGGCGCATGTCATCGGCGGCCAGCGCCGCTTCGCACCGGCCCAGGCTCACCAGATGCAGGGCCTGCCGCGGCGGCTTGGCCGGCGCATGCGCTAGGACCAGGGCTTGCTGGGCTTCAGCTTCACTCAACGGTGTGCGGCTCCACAGGGCCAGCGTGTAGCCGGGTGGCGGGCCGACCTGGGCGTGGATGAGCAGCGCGCGCAGGTGCAGCGGTTCCGCGCCGACACCCAACGGCTGCAGCGCGGCATTCGGCACCGGCACCGGCACCGGCAGCGGCTGCGGCACGGCGCGCGCCAGGGCCGCGGCCTCGCTGGCGCTGGCTGCCGGCGCGAACAGCGCCTGCCAGGCCGCAGGCGTGGGCCCGCTTGCACGCGCGTAAGCCGGCAGCCGCAGGGCCAACAAGGCCTCGGGCAAGGCTGCCGGCGCGGCCAGCACCTGCGCCAGCAGCGCGCGCGGCACGGGTGCGCGCCAGGCGCCCAGCCAGTGCAGATTCAGCACCCGCCGGGCGGCTGGCGCCAGCTCGGCCCAGCACATGCCCGCCGCCAGCGCCTGCTGCGCATCGGGCACGCCGCGCAACGGCAGCAACCGCTCCTGCGCCCAATGCGCCAGGCCTGCGCACGACGGCGCGGCGGGCGGTGGCAGCACCAGGGCCAAGGTCTCGGCGAGTTCGCCGCTGGCGTGCAGGCATTCGTCGAACAGCCAGGCTGGCAGCCCGGCCAGCGCGCAGGCCCTTT